>JANMBA010000359.1:0-1848 GCA_031360105.1 Novosphingobium sp. | reverse complement strand
ACCGCCGGAACATGCGGGTTGGCCATGTGCGCAACCAAGCTGATACCCGTGGCGGTGAAGCCGGGGTTGTCCGCGCTGGCGCCGTTGACCGAGGCGGCGAATTCGGGCGCGAACGTGCCGTGGACGGTCGATATGTTGACGCCGACTTTCTCGAACACTGTGCCCTTCATTACCGCGCGCGTGCCGCCGCCGGGATCGGGGTTGCCAGCTTCAATGCGGTCCCAGCCGATGAAATCGAACTTGGCCATGCTGCCCGCCTCAGCCTCGATCGCTTCAAACGCGGCGCAGATCCGCTGTTGCAGGCTCTCGAACCAGGTTCGGGCTTGCTGGGTATGCGGGGTCCAATCGGTCATCACGCGCCCTTGCCAAGCCAGAGCGCTTGCGGCAAGGAAAAGCCATGGTTCCCTTTTCGTTCGCAGGTGAGGAATTGGCCTTGGTTGCAGGCCGCGCGCTCTATTGGCCGAGCGAGCGGGCGCTGTTGGTGGCCGATCTGCACCTCGAAAAGTCAAGCTTTTACGCGCGGTTTGGCCAGATGCTCCCGCCCTATGACAGCCGCGAAACGCTTGAGCGGGTGGCCTTGGCGGTGCGCGAAACCGGCGCGCGGCGCGTGTTCTGTCTGGGCGATAATTTCCACGACAAGGCGGGTGCGCAGCGGCTTGAGCCCCACGCGGCGGGGATGCTCGATGCCCTGACCCGCGCGACCGACTGGGTGTGGATCGCGGGAAACCACGATCTGGGCGCGGTACCGAGCGGCACCTCGGTGGAGGAGCTGGAGCTGGGCGCGCTGGTGCTACGGCACGAAGCGCTGCCGGGCGAAGCACGCGCCGAGCTATCGGGGCATTACCACCCCAAGCTGCGGGTGCAGGCGCGCGGGCGTTCGATCAGCCGCCCCTGTGCGGTGCGCAGCGAGCGCAAGCTGATCCTGCCCGCGTTCGGCGCGCTGACCGGCGGGTTGAACGCCGCCGATCCGGCGATCCTTAATGCGATGCAGCCGGCGCGCGTGGTCGATGCGCTAATCGGGGTGCAGGGTAAGCTGGTCCAGTTCCCGCTGTGGCGAGCAGCGGCTTAGTTAGAGAGAGTTGGGTCACACGAAGACACGAAGGACACGAAGATGTTGCGCTTGCCGCGCAGCGGCTTTGCCTCATCTGGCCGGGTCCATGCCGCGATACCGGAATGATTTAGAAGCCTTCGGCTGAAGGTGACCTCTTCGTGCTCTTCGTGTCTTCGTGTGAACCAAAATCATCCCCACTTCCCCCACGCGGCGAATCCCGTTAAGGGGCGCGCTTGGATTCATAGCTTCAGGAGACACTACTATAGCACCCCCACCCCGGCGTATGATGACGCCCCCCGTGAAAAGCGGGCCGCGCCACAACGCAATGATCACTTCCGACAAAGTCCGCGTCATTGACGAAGCCGGCGAGAACATCGGCGTGATGTACACCAACGAGGCGATCGAGCAGGCCGGAAGCCTCGGCCTCGATCTGGTCGAAGTGTCGCCCAACGCCGATCCGCCGGTGTGCAAGTTCCTCGATGTCGGCAAGTTCCGCTACGAGGCGCAGAAAAAAGCCAACCTCGCGCGCAAGTCGCAAAAGACGCAGGAGATCAAGGAGATCAAGATGCGTCCGAATATCGACGACCACGATTATGATGTGAAAATGCGCGCGATCCACAAATTCATCGGCGAGGGTGACAAGGTCAAGGTCACGCTGCGTTTCCGCGGGCGAGAGCTATCGCACCAGCAGCTGGGCATGAACCTGCTCAAGCGGGTCCAGGACGATACCAACGAAGACGCCAAGATCGAAGCCTATCCGCGCATGGAGGGCCGCCAGATGCTGATGGTGCTGTCGC
>JANMBA010000352.1:0-2302 GCA_031360105.1 Novosphingobium sp. | reverse complement strand
TGAATCTAACCGATGTTTCGTTCGCCGAGATTGACGACAGCCGGTTTGCTCTGCCGGGCCAACCGCTCTCGATTGACCAAATCCGGCAGCAGTATCAGAGCTTTTCAGCACCGCCGACGCTTCCGGCAGCCCGCAACTAATTAGGCCGCTCCGATCAATTCGCGCCCGATCAGCATGCGCCGGATTTCATTCGTGCCCGCGCCAATGTCGAGCAGCTTGGCATCGCGCAGGAACCGTTCGACCGGCCAGTCCTTGGTATAGCCCGCGCCGCCCAGCGCCTGGATTGCTTCACCCGCAACGCGGAAAGCGTTTTCGCTCGCGAGCAGGATCACGCCCGCCGCATCGAACCGCGTGGTCTGCCCCGCATCGCAGCTGCGCGCGACGGCATAGGTATAGGCCCGGGCCGATTGCAGCGCGACATACATGTCCGCGACTTTGGCCTGAATCAGCTGGAACGCGCCAATCGGTTTGCCGAATTGCTTACGCTCGCGCACGAATGGGATGACCACATCGAGGCAAGCCTGCATGATCCCCAATTGGATTCCTGCCAGCACCACGCGTTCATAGTCCAGCCCGCTCATCAGCACGCCGACGCCGCCGTGGACCGGACCTATCACGTTTTCATCTGGCACAAAGCAATCGTCGAACACCAGTTCAGCGGTCGGACTGCCGCGCATGCCCAGCTTGTCAATTTTCTGGCCAATCGAAAATCCGGCCATGCCGCTCTCGATCAGGAATGCGGTGATACCTTTGCTTGAGGCCTCGGGTGCGGACTTGGCATAAACCACCAGCGTATCGGCATAGGCCGCATTGGTGATCCAGAACTTGGTGCCGTTGAGCTTCCAGCCGCCCGAAACCGCCTCGGCCTTAAGTTTCATCGAGACCACGTCCGATCCTGCGCCTGCTTCAGACATGGCAAGGCTGCCGACATGCTCGCCCGAAATCAATTTGGGCAGATACCTGGCCTTTTGCTCGTCAGACCCCCAGCGGCGGATCTGATTAACGCACAGGTTCGAATGCGCGCCGTATGACAGCCCGATCGAGGCCGAAGCGCGGCTGGTTTCTTCAACCGCGATTACATGATCAAGGTAGCCCAGACCCAGCCCGCCCCATGCTTCTTCCACCGTGATCCCGTGCAGGCCCAACTCGCCCATCGCGGTCCACAGCTCGGCGCGCGGAAACCAGTCTTCCGCATCGATTTTGGCGGCGAGTGGCGCGATCTTCTCGTCGGCGAAGCGCGCCGTCGCATCGCGGATCATCTGCGCACTCTCGGGCAAGGCGAAATCGAACTCGGGGGTGGCGCGCATGTCAGCTCCTGTTGAACCACGACGATACCAAGCCGCGCCGCCGCAAACAAGTTGCACGGGGCGGTAACAATTGAACGCTGGAAAAAAGAAGTTGGTCGGGATGACGGGGCTCGAGTAAATCACTGAAGTTAAATAATAAAATATGGCGTAAACCGCTACGCAGCACCTGCACAGTTATGGATTTCCGCGCGTCATCGCCGCTAACCTGCACGGATTCTGCACAGTGGAGCGTGGCATGGCGTTTATCATCGACAAAGAGGAGCTGAAAGCCGGCCTGATCCTCTTCAGGCGCGGTGATGTGGCGCACCGCAATTTCTATTGCCGCATCAAGCTCCCCAAAGAGGATCGCTATAAGACGATTTCACTCCACACGGCAGATCGGGAGTCGGCGCGCGGCCGTGCGTTCGATCAGGATGCTGACATTCGGTTTCGCGTGAAGCACGATGTTGCCGTGTTTAATCGTTCGTTTCGGCAAGTGGCGGAAGAGTATCTCCAGACACAGCAGCGTCGCGCCGATACGGGCGAAGTTTCCAAAGATCGGGTGAAGAATCTCAGAAACGCCTTCAAGAAGGCGCTAGAGGATTACGTCGGCAGCGCCCAGATTCACCTGATCGGCCAGGATCGTTGGGCCGGGTATCCGACCGGGCGGCGCGAAAATGGCAAGGGGCGATTCCGCGAGCATATCAGCAATGCGACAATTGCAATTGAGATGGGAGCGCTCAATGCGGTGAACTTTGCCATCACCAAACGGCTTGTGCCCGCCAGTCACCGTTTTGAAGGCAGGCCAAAACTCAAAACCATGCGCCGCGACGAATTCACTATTGAGGAATATCGCAAATTTCACAGTGTCGGGCGCAAATGGATTAGGGCGGCGACGACGCCCCAAGGCATCTGGTATCGCACCATGTGCTACAATTTCATGATCATCATGTGCAATATGGGTATCGCCATACTTGCGGACCCTCGGTCACAAGAGGTTGATCGTGTGATGCCAG
>JANMBA010000350.1:0-20299 GCA_031360105.1 Novosphingobium sp. | reverse complement strand
CAGCGCGCGTGACCGCAGCAAGCGGCGCGGGGTCGATCTTTCAAGCTATGCCTGGGAAGACGACATGGTGATCCTGGGCGAGCGCGCCGATGTTGACGTGGTGGTCGAAATGGTCGGCGGTGCGGATGGCCCGGCGCTGGCCCTGGCCCGGACCACGATCGAGGCGGGCAAGGGGCTGGTCACCGCCAACAAGGCGATGATCGCGCATCACGGGCTCGAACTGGCCGCCAAGGCCGAGGCCAAGCACGTCGCGCTGAAGTTCGAAGCGGCAGTGGCGGGCGGAATTCCAGTGATCAAGGCGCTGCGCGAAGGCACCGCTGCCAACCAGATCGAGCGGGTCTATGGGATCCTCAACGGCACCTGCAATTACATCCTGACGGTGATGGCAGACACCGGCCGCGATTTTGCCGACGTGCTGATCGAAGCCCAGGCCAAGGGCTATGCCGAGGCCGATCCGGCGTTCGATATCGAAGGCACCGATGCGGCGCACAAGCTCTCGATCCTGGCCGCGATCGCGTTCGGCTCGAAGGTCGATTTCGCGCATGTCGAGACCTCGGGGATCACCCGGCTGCGCGCCGCCGATATCGCTCAGGCCGAAGCGCTGGGCTATGTCATCCGGCTGATCGGGATGGCTGATACCGGCGGCGGCGGGTTGTTCCAGCGGGTCCAGCCGCACCTGGTGCAATGCGATCATCCGCTGGCGCATGTCGACGGCGCAACCAATGCGGTGGTGGCCGAGGGCAATTTTTCAGGCCGACTGCTGTTCCAAGGCGCGGGCGCGGGCGATGGACCGACCGCCAGTGCGGTGGTCGCCGACCTGATCGACATCGCGCGCGGCGAGCTGGGTGCGGCCTTCTCGGTTCCGGTTGGTGAGCTGGAGGACTTGCCGCCCGCCGCAACCGGGCATCGCCTCGGGCGAGCCTACCTGCGCTTCATGGTCGCCGACCGGCCCGGGGTGCTGGCCGAGATTACCGCTGCGCTGCGCGATGCCGGGGTCTCGATCGAAAGCCTGATTCAAAAGGGCCGGGCCGGCGATTCTGGCGAAGTGATGGTGGCAATGGTCACGCACGAAGGCCCGGAAAGCGCGGTCAGCGAAGCGGTGCGGCTGCTCGATGGCTCAGCCAGCCTGAGCGAACCGCCGTTGGTGCTGCATATCCTGGGCGACTGAAACTAGGGACAGCCCCTGGTTTTAGGGCGCAGGTGCCTCGCCGTTGGCAATGCGTTCGGCGTCCGACCCGGCGGGCGGCGCGGGCAGCTTGGTCACATCGACATAATAGACCGGTGCGGGAGCTCCGCCAAAGTTGCCTCGGCAAACGCCGTCCGCGCCTTTCCGGCATCTGATATAGGCAACATCGGGGGCACTCGGGATATTCCCGTCGAGCGCGCGCCGCGCCGCGCGCGAATTGGGGTCGGTGTCGGCGCTCGACGGTACCCGCTGGTCCTCGCCATGATCGGCGCAGACCACGATCTCGTCACCGACTTTGGGGCGGCAGCCCGCCCGCGGATCCTTGACGCCGTAGGCGGCGTGCGCTGCCGCGAGCATTTCGCCAACCTTGCGGTCGGTTTCGGCGGCATCACCAGGAGCTGGAGCTGCGGCCTGCGCTTGGTCAGCGGCAAGCAGCAATATTGCCAAAGCCAGGGCAGATCGCCGCATCATCACTCCATCCCCCGGTCAAGCTGTGGGACGGAGCGCGATGCGGGCTTAATCGCCGGTGAACGCGTCCAGCTGGACAGCGGCTTAGCGGCTAGAAACTATCGCGTTTGCCGCTCAGTTCGATTTCTTTATTGTCGGCAACGCTGGCGGCAAGCCGGACCGCTTTCTGGAGCTGTTCGCCGCTGGCAGATTCGGGAATCTTCAGGCTCAGCATCAGGAATTTGCCTTCGATTTCGTAGGCCCCGATCTTGTAGCCATTGTTGGCCTTCAGCAGTTCTACCGCCTTTCCGGCGACATCGTCCTCGTCGTATTTTGCCACCGGCGCAAAGACGTTGCGAACCTGGACCCCGGCAACATCATACGCCGTGCCCTCGACGAACACGATTTGCGTGCGCTTATCATCGGTAAAGCTGAGCGTGATCTTGAAATCGCCGTCCTTGTCGACCTCATACTTTTGCCCGACTGCGTCGAGCCGGCGCTTGATCGAGCTGTCTTCGGCCTGCGTCGGCAGCGGGGTCATCAAAGCAGCGGCGGTGCAAGTGCCCAGCAACAACCGTGCGGCGGCGGTGAAATAAGTGGTCATAGGGTCCCCTCCTTGAGCATAGTGATTACCCCGATTAGGGCATTTTGTGCAACCAAACTTGGACAAACTCGACACGCCGCCTGCGCGCGGCTAAGCGCACCGGCACATACCTATGCAAGGACCGCTTCCCGCACCATGACCACCATCCCCGCCCCCGCCAGCCCTGTTACCCCCAGCCATGTGCTTGACCGCGTGCTGGTGCTCGAAATGGTCCGGGTGACTGAAGCCGCCGCAATCGGCGCGGCCAAGCTGATCGGGCGCGGCGATGAAAAGGCCGCCGATGCCGCCGCCGTCGAAGCGATGCGCGCGGCGCTGAACGAGCTGGCGATGGACGGCACGGTGGTGATCGGCGAAGGCGAGCGCGATGAGGCGCCGATGCTGTTCATCGGGGAAAAGGTCGGCTCGGCCCAAGGCACCGGGCCAAAGATCGACATCGCGCTCGATCCGCTCGAAGGCACCACCCTGACCGCCAATGCCGGGGCCAACGCTTTGGCGGTGCTGGCCTGCGCTGAAGAAGGCAATCTGCTCAACGCCCCCGATGTCTATATGGACAAGCTGGCGGTCGGTCCGGGCTATCCCGACGGGATCATCGATCTGGCCAAAAGCCCGAGCGACAACGTCCGGGCGGTCGCCGCGGCCAAAGGCGTTGCGCCCGATGAAATCATCGTCTGCGTGCTGGATCGCCCGCGGCATGCCGAACTGATCGCCGAGCTTCGCGCGCTGGGCTGCGGGGTCGCTCTGATCACCGACGGCGATGTGGCCGGGGTGATCGCGGTGACCAACGAGGAAACCAATATCGACATGTATATGGGCCAGGGCGGCGCGCCCGAAGGCGTGCTCGCCGCCGCCGCGCTGCGCTGTGTCGGCGGGCAGTTCAATGGCCGGCTGGTATTCCGCAATGACGATGAACGCGCGCGCGCGGCCAAGTGGGGGATCGAAGATCTGCACAAGATCTACCGGCTGGAAGAACTGGCCAAAGGCGATTGTATCTTTGCCGCCACCGGGGTTACCGATGGCTCGCTGCTCAAAGGGGTCAAGCGCCACAAGAACGGCGTAATGACCACGCACAGCGTGGTGATGCGCGCCAGTTCGGGGACGGTCCGCTGGGTCAGCGGAGAACACCGCACCAAGCGTTGATGCTGCGGATTACTGGGCGCTTGCCGGTTGCAATCGTTTAGCTCGCCGCTAAGGCCAGCCCCAGACCTCGGTACGGGGATAGGGGACCTGCGATGAAGCTGCTCACCGGCAATTCCAATCCCGCGCTGGCCCGCGCGATTGCCGACTATCTTGAGCTGCCGCTGACCGAAGCTTCGGTGCGGCGCTTTGCCGACGAGGAGGTCTTCGTCGAAATTCACGAAAACGTCCGCGGCGAGGATATGTTCGTGATCCAGTCAACCAGCTTTCCGGCCAACGATAATCTGATGGAACTGCTGATCTGCATCGATGCGCTGCGCCGCGCCTCGGCCACGCGGATCACGGCGGTTCTGCCCTATTTCGGCTATGCCCGGCAAGACCGCAAACCGGGGCCGCGCACGCCGATTTCGGCCAAACTGGTCGCCAATCTGATCACCACCGCCGGGGCTGACCGGGTGCTGGCGGTTGATCTGCACGCCGGGCAGATCCAGGGCTTCTTCGATATCCCGACCGATAATCTTTATGCTGCCCCGGTGATGGCGGCGGACATTCTGCACCATAGCAGCAGCGATAACCTGATGGTGGTTTCGCCCGATGTCGGCGGTGTGGTCCGCGCTCGCGCGCTGGCGCGGCGGCTGGATAATGCGCCGCTCGCCATCGTCGATAAACGCCGCGACAAGCCGGGCCAATCAGAGGTGCAGAACATCATCGGCGATGTGAAGGATCGCAACTGCATCCTGATCGACGACATTATCGATTCGGGCGGGACACTGTGCAATGCCGCCGCCGCCTTGATGGACGCGGGGGCGGCCAGTGTGACGGCTTACCTGACGCATGGGGTGCTGTCGGGCAGCGCGGTCGAGCGGGTCAATGGCTCGGCGCTGAAGGAACTGGTGATCACCGACACCATCTTGCCGACCGCAGCGGCGCAAGCCTCGAGCAAAATCCGCATCCTTTCGATCGCCCCGCTGATCGGCGAAGCGATCCGCCGGATTGCCGATGAAAGCTCGGTCTCCAGCCTGTTCGATTGATGAAGCTCGACGCTGAAATCGCTCTCGCGCACCGCCTCGCCGATGCCGCGCGGGCGGCGATTTTGCCGCATTTCCGTTCAGGGCTGGCGAGCGAACGCAAGCCCGATGCCTCGCCGGTGACCTCGGCTGACCGCGCCGCTGAAGAAGCTATGCGCACTGTGCTGACGGCTGAAATGCCGGACGACGGAATCCACGGCGAAGAGTTTGGCGTCAGCCCTGGCACGACGGGACGGACCTGGGTGCTTGATCCGATCGACGGCACCACCGGGTTCCTGGCGGGGCGGCCGATCTTTGGTACGTTGATCGCGCTGGTGGTCGATGGCTGGCCGGTGCTGGGCGTGATCGACCAGGCGGTGCTGGGCGAACGCTGGCTCGGGGTGACCGGCCGGGCCACAACTCTTAACGGCCAACCGGTGCGCACCCGGCCCTGCGCCGAGCTCAGCGAGGCGGCGCTGGCCACCACCGGGCCGCATTATTTCGATGCCCACGACGGCGAGCACTTCATGGCGCTGGCCGCGCAGACTGATCACAAGCGGATGGTGATGGGCGGCGATTGCTATAACTACGCCATGCTCGCCTCGGGGCATCTGGATGTGGTCTGCGAGGCCAATTTGAAGCTGCACGATTTCGCTGCACTGGTCCCCGTGGTCGAAGGCGCGGGCGGGGTGATGTGCGACTGGAACGGCGATCCGCTCCACGCCGGCAGCGATGGCCACGTGCTGGCGCTGGGCGATCCGGCGCGGGTGGAGGATGTGGTCGCGGCGTTGGCCTGTGCCCATTAAGGCTGTGAATGTATGGCCGGGGAATGTATCGCCGGGCAATGCGCACAGCCAATCCCCCGCTGGCGAGTGCAGGATAACGCCCAAGGAAAGACGCGGACGGGGTGACCGGCGCGAAGGGGCCTGAACCGGACAGGCTTGGCTGGCGCGCGCAAGGTGCAAATGGCCATGAGCGGCGCGCCGGGGGACTCAATGGCTCGATCCTGAATTGCGAGGCGGCGCGGGTCGGACTTGCACCCCTGCCGCTGGCCTTCGGGGCATACCCCGATGTTGTGTTGCCAGAGATCGCTGGCAACTCCTCGCATCGCTAAAGTCGCAGGCGCTCCTGCTGGGGAAGCGCGCCGGTCACGAAGGGGGCTAAGCGCAGCTGATCGCCCCGCACCCGCCGTGTTGTCAGTGAGACTGACGCGCGCTAGTTAACCGATATGGTTCGTTGTGTCAAGGTTTAAGTGTCAGCGCAAGGCGGCTGCGACGAACTCGGCCGCGCGTTCACCGATCATGATCGACGGGGCATTGGTGTTGCCCGAGACCAGCCGCGGCATGATGCTGGCGTCGGCCACCCAAAGCCCGGCGATCCCGCGCACCGCCAAGGCCGGATCGACTACGGCGGCCTCGTCCGCGCCCATCCGGCAGGTTCCGACCGGGTGATAGATCGTGTCGGATACTTCGCGGATGCGCTGTTCCAGTGCCGCGTCATTTTCAAAATTGACCGGATTGCGTTCACGCGCGCCGAGGTCTGACATCGGCGGCGTGGCGGCAATCCGGTGCATCAGCCGCGCCCCATCGCGCAGCAGGTGCAGATCGCGCTCGTCCGCCAGGAAATTGGGGTTGATTGCGGGGGCAGCCGCTGGATCCGGGCTGGCGAGTTTGACCCAGCCCCGGCTTTCCGGCCGCAGGACGCAGGCGTGCAGCGAAAAGCCATGCACCTTCAATTTGTCGCGCCCGTGGTTCTGGATGATCGCGCGGATGAAATGGTACTGGATGTCGGGCGCGGGGGCATCGGGGCGGATTGTCGCGAAGCCGCCGCTTTCGGCAAAGTTGGTGGTGAGCATGCCGGTGCGAAACCGGCGGTGTTCGACAAAGGCTTTGGCGAGCTGCCACATGCCCTTCAGCGTGCCGCCGAACAGCGACAGATCGTCCAATTCGTAGCCGACCAGATAATCGCAGTGGTCCTGCAAGTCGGTGCCGACTGCGGGCTTGTCCGCGACCACGCCAATCGCGTGGCGTTGCAGGTCCGCGCCGGGGCCAATGCCCGACAGCATCAGGATCTGCGGGCTGCCGAACGCACCCGCGCTCAGCACCACGCCGCCGCGCGCGCGGAGCGTTTCACTGGCACCGCCGACCCGGATTTGCACCCCGGTAGCGCGGGCATCTTCGATCACGATTTTCTCGACCAGCGCGCCGGTCTTGATCGTCAGGTTTGTCCGGCCCGCCAGCGGATCGATAAACGCCCGCGCCGCGCTCCACCGCTCACCCTTGAACTGGGTCACCTGATAGCGCCCGAAGCCTTCTTGCTTGGCCCCGTTGAAATCATCGTTGCGCGGCAATTGCAGCCGCGTCGCCGCCTCGACAAAGGCGTCGGCCACCGGGCTGGGTGAGATCTGATCGCTGACGTGGAGCGGCCCGCCTTTGCCGTGCCAGGCATCGCTGCCATGGGCGTTGTCTTCCTGCCGCTTGAACACCGGCAGCACCTCGTCCCAGCCCCAGCCGGTGCAGCCCAGCGCGGCCCAGTTGTCATAGTCCCAAGGATTGCCGCGGATATAGACCATGCCGTTCACCGCGCTCGATCCGCCCATGCCTTTGCCGCGCGGCTGATAGCCGGTCCGCCCGCCAAGCCCGGCCATCGGCTCGGTGTCATACTTGAACATGCTCTTGTCGGGCATCAGCGCCAGCAGGCCCGGGGTGCGGGTGAACATATGGGTATTTTCGCCGCCCGCTTCGATCAGGCAGACGCTGCGCCGCCCGTCTTCGGCCAGCCGCCCGGCCGCCGCGCTGCCTGCGCTGCCGCCGCCGATCACGATAATATCAAACTCGTCCATGCGGCCGGCTCCTCTTGCGAGGCGCTGTTTAACCGTGCGCTTAAATCAGCGCAAGCTAGCCATCAGGCTGATTGGCAGAGGGTTGCAGCGCGTCCCACCGGGCCCGGATTTTTGCCGAGCTCTCGCGGCTGTCATCGTGGCTCCAGCCGGGTTCACGCCACAGGTACGCCAGTTTGTGCCGCCACGGCGCGGACCACAGATCGCGCGCGATGCCGATCCATTCGTGGAATACCGACCAGACCAGGCTGAAACTGCCAAGTTGCCTGACGATGCCGTAATGGATCCGGGTATCGGCGCGTTCGGACGCGAAGCTGCCGAACAGCTTGTCCCACACGATAAACACCCCGGCATAGTTGCGGTCGAGGTATTGCGGATTGGTGGCATGGTGGACGCGGTGATGGCTGGGGGTATTCATCACCGCTTCAAACCAGCGCGGCATCCGTCCGATTGCTTCGGTGTGGATCCAGAACTGATAGACCAGATTGATCGCCCCGCAGGTCAGCAGCATCGCCGGACTGAAACCAATAAAGGCCGGCCAGATCCGGAACACGAATGAGAGCGCGAAGAAGCCGGTCCAGGTTTGCCGCAGCGCAGTGGAAAGATTGTAGTGCTGGCTGGAATGGTGGTTGACGTGGCTGGCCCAGAACCACCGGACCCGGTGGCCGGTGCGGTGCGCCCAGTAGTATGTGAAATCGTCGAGCACGAAGCACAGCATCCAAGCCCACCAGGCCCAGCCGATTGTCGCGATCCGGTGCTCGTACAGCCAGACCATTGCTCCGACCACGAGCGCCGCCGTCAGCCCGCCCACCGCGGTGCTGCCGGTGCCCAGCGCCAGCGAGGTCAGTGTATCGCGCGGTTCGTAGGCCGCGGGGCGGCGGCGCTTGGCCCAGATCATCTCGGCCACAATCGCGAGGATGAAAAACGGGATGGCATATTCGACCGGGCCGAGCTGTGGCATTTCAGCCGCCCAAACGCCGCAAACTGGCCGCCCAGACTTGCGCCTGTTCGCCCAGATCGAGCGTGACCGGCGCATAGTGCCGCTCGCCCGTACCAATCGTCAGGAAATTGCGGTCAAGCCGCGCAAAAGCGTGGCTATCAAGCAGCCGCGCGGCGAACTGCGCGCCGTGCCGCCGCAGCAGCATGATCCGGCCATCGCTGTCGCGCGCCAAGGCACCGATCCCGGCCCGGTCAAGCGCCAATGCCTGCGGCTCGAACCCGCACACGGCCGCCCGGGTCAGCGCCCGCGCCTCGTCCTCGTCGCGCAGCTGCACGTCGGTCCCCAGGGCGAGCTTCCGGACGAGCCACGCTACCGCCAGGATCAGCACCACCGATACCGCGAGCTGGATGACAAGGAACGGCACGGCCATGTCAACTGGCATGTCAGGTGGTCCGCGCCGCGAGCATGTCTATCAGCGTGCGCACCGGGCTCAGGTCATACCCAGCCTGATTGGCGGCGGCGGCCAGCGCATGCGGGCTTTGCCCCCGGCTCGCTTCGGCCAAAGCCCACAGCAGGGTCGAGCGCGTACCCGAGCGGCAATAGGCCAAGACCGGAGCTTCAGTCGAGGCCAAGGCCTGCGTCATCGCTGAAACTTGCGCTTCGGAAAAGCCCGCATGCGTTACCGGGATTGCGATGTAACCCAGCCCGGCCGCCGCCGCCGCCGCTGCGATGTCGGCCCCTGGGGTTTGATCATCACTTTCGTCTTCGGGGCGGTTGTTGATGATCAAGCCAAATCCGGCGCGCGCGGCTTCGGCCACTTCGGCCAAACCGATTTGCGGGCTGGCGTAGACGCGGCCGGTTAGCTGGCGAAACAGCGGGCTCAAGCTGCGGCATCCCGCGCCGCATCCCGGGCCGCTTCCCGGGCGCGGGCGCGGCGGCCACGCTGGACGATGTTGAGCGTTTCGACCAGCGCCGAAAAGGCCATCGCCATGTAGATATAGCCCTTGGGAATATGCACTCCGAACCCGTCAGCGATCAGCACAATGCCGATCATCACCAGGAAGGCCAGCGCGAGCATGACCAGCGTCGGGTTCTTTTCGATAAACCTCGCCAGCGGATCAGCCGCGATCATCATCAGCCCGACCGTGATCACCACTGCGGTAATCATGATCGGCACCTGATCGGTCATCCCCACCGCAGTCAGGATCGAATCGACCGAAAACACCAGATCGAGCGCGATGATCTGGGCGATCGCAGCGTTGAAACCGATCTCGACGATCCCCTTGTCTTGGTCGAGCAGTTCGCCGCTATCGCCTTCTTGGTCCATGCTATGATGGATTTCGTTGGTGGCTTTCCACAACAGGAACAGCCCGCCCGCGATCAGGATAAGGTCGCGGCCGGAAAAGGCGGTGTCAAAGGTCGGCTCGCCGTGCGCGCCCGGCGCGCCAACCAGCCCCAGATCGAACAGCGGTTGTTGCAACGTCACGATCCAGCCGATCAGCGAGAGCAGGCCGATCCGCAAACCAAGTGCCAAAATCAGTCCAATCCGCCGCGCCCGCGATTGCTGCGCAGCGGGCAGCTTGCTCGAAACGATTGCGATGAAGACCAGATTGTCGATCCCCAACACCAACTCGAGCGCGATCAGCGTGAGTAACGCGGCCCAGGCCGAAGGGTCCGATAGTAGTGCGATGATGTCCATCCAGGCGCTGTGCCAAGCTGCGCGGCGACTTGCAAGCATGGTGCCGGTTCGCGCAGCATTGAGTCGCCAAACCGGCTCACCGCGATGCATTCTTGCTTGCAGAAATGTCACAGTTGCGTTGCCATGCAATGCAGCCGCGGATTCCGTTCGCCACAAGACTGTATTTCGGCTATATGGAAAGGTGCAGTGGAGGCGATTTTGTCGTCAAAGTCCCTGTCGCCTGGTGTGATTCGTCCGCACACCCGGCCGTTTGGATGGGGCGACATTAAGGTAAGTTCGACTTTATGAGTTTTGATAGAGGGCGTCGCGGACGTGGTCGCGACAAGCGGGACGGTTTCGGCGAAGACAGCTTGGATCCGTTCTCAGGCGGTGGTGATCGCGGCGGGTTTTCCGGCGGCGGTGGCGGCGGTGGTGATCGCTATTCCGGCGGCGGCGGTGGACGTGGCGGTTACAGCGGCGGCGGTGGCGGCGGGTTCAGCGGCGGCGGTGCTCCGCGCAGCGGTGGCGGCGGCTTCGGCGGCGGCGCTCCGCGCGGCGGCGGTGGCGGCGGTGCCAGCAGCATGCCGGCCCAAGTGTCGGCGAAGGCACCGGCGTGGTGAAGTTTTTCAACGCGGCCAAGGGCTTTGGCTTCATCCAGCAGGATGCTGGCGGCGAAGACGTGTTCGTGCACATCAGCGCGGTCGAACGCGCCGGGCTTGAAGGTCTGGCCGAAGGTCAGCAGGTCAAGTTCACCCTGGTTGATCGCGGCGGCAAGGTTTCGGCCAGCGATCTCGAAGCCGTGGGCGATGTGATCGCGGTTGAAAAGAAAGAAGCCCCGCAGCGCGAGCTGACTGGCGAACGCGCCACCGGGACGGTCAAGTTCTTCAACGGGATGAAAGGCTTCGGCTTCATCACCCGTGACGATGGCCAGCCCGATGCGTTCGTGCACATCAGCGCAGTGGAACGCTCTGGCATGACGGGCCTGAATGAAGGCGACCGGCTTGAATTCGACATCGAGGTCGACCGACGAGGCAAGTACTCAGCGGTCAACCTTCAGCCGAGTCAGGCTTGACCAACGAGGCTTTCGTGCTGGTTTATTGACCGCGCGGATGCAACAGTTTTAGAACACGGCAATGGCGGCTTCCCCACCACTTCGGTCAGGGGAGCCGCCATTTCTCGTTTCCAGTTGATGACGATTTCCGAAGGATTTGTGCGATGTCGATTACCCCGCTCATGCCAGTCTATCCGCGGTGCGGCTTTCGCCCGGTGCGCGGCGATCACTGTCATCTGATCGGGGAGGACGGCGGCCGCTATCTCGATTTTGCGGCGGGCATCGCGGTTAACGTGCTGGGCCATTCGCACGCCGGGCTGATCGGGGCGATCCAGCAGCAGGCCGCGACCTTGATGCACGTCTCGAACCTCTATGGCAGCCCGCAAGGCGAACAGCTGGCGCAGCGGCTGGTCGATCTGACGTTCGCCGACACGGTGTTCTTCACCAATTCAGGCGCCGAGGCGATGGAGTGCGCGATCAAGACCGCGCGGGCCTATCACCAGCACGTCGGCAATGATCACAAATACGAACTGATCACGTTCAACAACGCTTTCCATGGCCGCACGATGGCCACCATCAGCGCCTCCAGCCAAGAGAAAATGCACAAGGGCTTTATGCCGCTGCTGCCCGGGTTCAAATATGTCGTGTTCGATGATCTCGAAGCGGCCAAGGCGGCGATCGGGCCCAACACGGCGGGCTTTATGGTCGAGCCGGTGCAAGGCGAAGGCGGCATCCGTCCGGCTTCGGATGAATTTATGCAGGGCCTGCGCGCACTGTGCGACGAACACGATCTGATGCTGGTGCTCGACGAAGTGCAATGCGGCGTTGCGCGCAGCGGAACGCTGTATGCTTACGAACAGTATGGGATTCTGCCAGATATCCTCGCCACCGCCAAAGGCATCGCGGGCGGGTTTCCGCTGGGCGCGTGCCTAGCCACTGAAACAGCTGCGCGCGGGATGGTGCTAGGCGCACATGGCTCAACCTATGGCGGCAATCCATTAGCGATGGCGGCAGCCGAAGCCGTGCTGGATGTCGTTGCTAACGACGAGTTTCTGGCCGAAGTCCGCGCCAAGGCGGAGCGGCTGCGCGGGCGGCTGGAACAGTTTATCGGTAACTATCCCGAGCTGTTCGAACTGGTCCGCGGCAAGGGCTTGATGCTCGGGGTCAAGATGAAGTTTGAAGCCCGCGGGTTTGTGGCGCACTTGCGCGATAATCACCAGTTGCTGACCGTGGCAGCAGGCGATAATACATTACGGCTGGTGCCGCCGCTGGTTATCGATGATGGCCACATCGATGAATTCTTCGATAAGCTGTCGGCTGGCGCCGCCAGCTATCAGCCGCCCGTACCTGTCCAGTGACCCGGCATTTTCTGGACCTGAGCGATGCTGGCGCGGATGCGCTGGCGGCAATGATCAACGACGCCGTGACGCGCAAAGTGGCGCGCGCGGATTGGCCCAAGGGCCGCGCCGATGCCGACGCTCCGCTCGCCGGACGGGTACTCGCCATGATCTTCGAAAAGAACTCGACCCGGACCCGCGTCTCGTTCGATATGGCGATGCGGCAGCTGGGCGGGAGCGCCCTGGTGCTCGATGCCGGGACGACGCAGCTTGGCCGGGGCGAGACCATCGCCGATACCGCGCGGGTGCTCAGCCGGATGGTCGATGCGATCATGCTGCGCACCGACGATCACGCCAAGCTCGAAGAGCTGGCGCATTATGCCACGGTGCCGGTCATCAATGGCCTGACCGATCGGTCGCACCCCTGCCAGATCGTTGCCGACCTGCAAACCATCGTCGAACACGGAAAGGCTTTACCCGGGCTTGAGCTGGCTTGGCTGGGCGATGGCAACAATGTGCTGAGCTCGATTGTCGAGGCCGCCGGGCTGTTCAAATTCAATGTCCGGATCGCGGTTCCAGCAGGCTATGACCCGGATCTGCGGTACATCGATCGCGCGCGCGAACAGGGAGCCGGGATCACGCTCACCCGTGATCCGGCCGAGGCGGTGGCTGGAGCGCAGGTTGTGGTTACCGATACCTGGGTTTCGATGGGGCAAAGCGGCGCCGCAGACAAACTTGCCGCGATGGGGCCCTATCAAGTCAATCCCGCGCTGATGGCGGGAGCGGCGAGCGATGCTTTGTTCCTGCATTGCCTGCCCGCGCACCGCGGTGAGGAAGTAACCGATGCGGTGATCGATGGCCCGCGTTCCGCAGTGTGGGACGAGGCGGAAAACCGGATCCACGCTCAGAAGGGCGTGCTGCGCTGGGCGTTCGGTCAGCTGTGAGCCCGACCGAACCCATTGCTGCAGGTGAGACTGGCAACGATCAAGTCTTGAGCCTGACGATTCCCAGCCGCGATGCGCGCGGCCGGGTGGTGCGGCTCGGACCAGTGCTCGAAACGATCCTGGCCGCGCACGCGTATCCACCTGCGATTACGCTGCTGCTGGCGGAGGCGTTGGTGGTCACCGCGTTGATCGGCTCGCTGCTCAAAAATGGCGATGGACAAGTGACGATGCAGGCGCAGACCGCAGGCGGGATTGTTGAAATGCTGGTTTGTGATTATCGCTCGGGCGAGCTGCGCGGGTATGTCCGCCACGATGCTGAGCGGCTGGCGCAACTTGGCGCCAATCCGTCGCTCTATGCCTTGTTTGGCAAAGGCTATCTGGCCATCACCTTTGATGTCGCCAGCACCAGGCAACGCTATCAAGGCATTGTTCCGCTCGAAGGCAGCACGCTGGCCGAGGCTTGTGAGAGCTATTTCGCACAGTCCGAACAAGTGCCCACGCTGATCCGGGTGGCGGTCCGCAGCACCGGGTCGGGCTGCGTTGCCGGCGGGCTGCTGATGCAGCATCTGGCCGAAGGCGAAGAAGGCCGCGAACGGCTCCATGTGCGGATGGATCATCCCGAGTGGGATCACGTGGCGGCGCTCGCTGGATCGATCCGGCACGACGAACTGGTCGATCCCGGGTTGTCGCTCGAAGCCTTGGTCTGGCGCTTGTTTCATGAAGAAGCCGAAGTCCGGGTCGAACAGGGTCCGCCGCTGGTGCGCGGGTGCCGGTGCAGTCTGGAGCACTACGCCGGCGTTATCGCCAGTTTCCCCGAAGCCGACCAATTGGACATGCGTAACGACGCTGGGGTGATCGTGATCGACTGTGCATTTTGCTCAAAAGCGTTCGAATTGGCTGACTAGTTTCGATTCATCGATAAAATTGCACGCTTGGCCTTGCGGTGACGCTCTGTTACAAGTCCGCATAGGCTGACTTCTGACAGTGCGGTGGCATTGCAGCGGGGATTCAATCGTGCGGGCATCATATTGGAAACTTTGTTCGGCGGCGGCAGTAGCTTGCGTGATCTTGCCGGTGCCCGCCCTTGGCACAGGACCGACGCTCGCCATGTTGGACCAGCTTGAAGGCGGGCGCTGGGAACTGCGCGAGCGGACCGCTAGCCAGCCGGAACGCCGGTGCGTGCCAAGCGGGCGGCAGTTGATCCAGCTGCGTCATCCCGGCGCACAATGCGGCACCTTCGTGGTGGAGGACGGCCCCGTCCAGGTCGTGGTTCAATACATCTGCCAAGGCCATGGCTATGGCCGGACCCGGGTGCGGCGTGAGACTAACCGGCTCGTCCAGATAGACAGCCAGGGGGTTGCGGATGGCCTGCCGTTCGAGTTCTCGGTCGAAGCGCGCCGGACCGGGGATTGCGCGGGGGGCTAGAGCCATTGCCTTGGCCGCGACCAGCGGCTAGCCCGTTGGAATGCAAGCAGGACAATCCGGACAAGGCCGCAAGGCGGTTGTACTGCTATCGGGTGGTCTCGACTCAATGGTTTGTGCTGGCCTCGCCCGCGAAGCCGGTTTTTCGATCCAGGCGCTGACGATTGATTACAATCAGCGTCACCGCTGCGAAGTCGATGCAGCGCGGGTGATTGCAGCCGAAGTCGGGGCGGAGCGCCATGTCATCTTGCCGCTTGATTTGCGGCAATTTGGCGGTTCCGCGCTAACCGGCGATATGGCGGTGCCCAAGGGGGGGATCGGCCCCGATATTCCGGTAACTTACGTACCGGCGCGTAATCTGGTGTTCCTGTCGCTCACGCTGGCCTGGGCCGAAGCGCTGGGCGCGCGCGATGTTTTTATCGGCGTCAATGCGCTCGATTACAGCGGCTATCCCGATTGCCGCCCCGAATTCATCGCTGGCTTTGCCGATCTGGCCCAGCTGGCGACCAAGGCCGGCGCAGAGGGCGAGGCGTTCACGATCCACGCCCCGCTCCAGTTTCTGGGCAAAGCGGCTATTGCGCGCGAGGCGCTGCGGCTCGGGCTCGATCCAGTCATGAGCTGGTCATGTTATGATCCGCAAGACAATGGTTCAGCCTGCGGGCTGTGCGACAGCTGCCGCTTGCGGCGCGAAGGATTTACCCAAGCCGGGCTGCACGATCCGGTCAAATACGCGATTGGTTGAGAGGAATTACAGCGATGGTTGAAGGTCAGACGGACGCGAGCCCGCCGCCGCGGGCAAGCTCGTACAGCTGGTATGTCCTGCTGATTCTGGTGTTGGTTTACGTCCTCAATTTTATTGACCGACAGATCCTCAGCATCCTCGCGGTCGATATCAAACGCGACCTTGATTTGACTGATAGTCAGCTGGGATTTCTTGGCGGCGCGGCCTTTGCGGTGTTTTATGCGCTGTTCGGCATTCCGTTGGGGCGGCTGGCTGACAACTGGAGCCGGGTGCGGCTGCTCAGCGGTGGTCTGGCCTTATGGTCTGCCATGACCGCACTGTCCGGCTTTGCCAATAACAGCTGGACCCTGACGTTGGCCCGGATGGGGGTCGGCGTGGGTGAGGCGACTGCGAGCCCAACCGCCTATTCGCTGATCTCGGACCATTTCCCAAAACGCCAACGCGCCACGGCGCTATCGATCTATTCGTCAGGGCTGTATCTGGGCGGGGGGGTGTCGCTCCTGATCGGGGCCTGGATCAAGCAAGCCTGGACCAATGCTTATCCGGTTGACGCGCCGCTTGGGCTGGTCGGCTGGCAAGCCGCATTTTTGGCGGTTGGGCTACCGGGTTTGCTGATGGCGCTGTGGGTGGCAACATTGCGCGAACCACAGCGCGGGATCATGGATGGCGCTGTGCGGGAAAACTCGCCGCGGCCGTTTGAAACATTCCGGCAGGACCTGGCAGGGATCGTTCCGCCGTTCACCGTGCTGGGGGCATGGCGGCGCGGACCTGCAGCGTTGGCTATCAATCTGGCGGTAGCCGCGCTGCTGGCAGCATTTGCGTCGATGATGATTGGGCTCACCGGCAATAGGCCGCAGTGGCTTTCGGTCAGCTTTGGCTATTACGCAGTGTTTTCGTGGGCCTGCACGTTGCGCGCGCGCGATCCAGCGACGTTCAAACTAATTTTTGGGACCCCCGCATTTGTCTGCACTACGCTGGGCTACGGGCTGATTTCGCTGGTCGCCTACGCCTTGGCGTTTTGGGCTGCGCCCTATGCCGAGACGGTACTGAAACTGCCAAAATTGGAGCTTGCCTTCGTGCTTGGCGCGAACGGTGCAGTGGCTGGGTTTCTGGGGGTAATTATCGGCGGCTGGATCGCTGATCGACTGCGCGAGCGCAATCCCGCCGGGCGGCTCCTAGTCGTGATGTTTGGTGCCTTGGCGCCGATCGTGCCGATCTGGGTGGCATATACCACAACCAATCCCACGCTGTTTTATGCGATGGGCTTTCTGGCCGGGATGGGCGGCGCAGCGGCGCTGGGTGCTTCGGCTGCCACCACGCAGGATCTGGTTTTGCCGCGTATGCGCGGTACCGCCACCGCGTCGTTCTTTTTGGGCACGACGCTGGTTGGACTGTCGTTTGGGGCCTATTTCGTCGGGCAGATTTCGGATTTTGCCGGAACAATCGTCGCGGGCAAACCAGTGGGCAACCTGCGCGTCGGCATTCTGTCGCTGCTCGGCTTCGCACCGATTACGCTAGCGCTGCTGACCTATGCTTACCGCTCGGTACCAGCCGCTGAAGCGACGCGTAACGAGCGGGCGGGCGAATTGGGTTGAGGTTTCGCGCAGGCTAGCTGCGCTGCAAGACCGCGCAGGCGATCCGGGCGCCACTGTTGCCGCTGGGGTCGGTCTTGTCGTCATCGGGGTCGGCGTGGATAACGATCGCAGTGCCATCGGCATCGAACAGCGCAGCTTCAACTGCGCTGCGGCTATCCCGCAATTTCGCGGTCACGGTGCCCGCGCCGAAGCCATTGGTCACCAGATTGGGCAGATCGCCAAGGTGACTGCCAGCCGGATTGGCGGTGCCGTGCTGCATGCCATGGGGGTTCAAATGCGCGCCTGCCGATTTGAAGTCCGGCGCAGCACAGCTTCCTACGGTATGAAGGTGAAGCCCGTGGATGCCTTTGGGCAATCCGATCACCGTGACATTGATCGTCACCGTATCGCCAGCGGCCACCAGCACTACAGTTCCGGCGGGAGCACCGTTGGCCGAGCGCAACGTGCCGACTGCCAGTTTGGAAGTCGGGATTTGTCCAGCTGTAGTGCAGCCACTCAGGCCGATCGCAAAAGCGGTTAGTGCGGCAATCAGTTTGATCATGGTTTGCTCCTGGCCCGAGTCGCGATGACTATAACGAAAAAGGGGCCGGATTGCTCCGGCCCCCCAATCTTGTCGCAAGCTTGCGAAGCTTACATGCCCGAACCCGGACCGTAGGTGATTTCCACCCGGCGGTTCTGCAGTTCGCGGACACCGTCAGCAGTCGGTACGCGGTTGTTGCTTTCACCAAAGCCTTGGCTGGTGATTGCGCCGCCCGGTACGCCGTGGTCGGTGAGGTAGGAAGTGACCGCAGTGTTGCGGCGTTCCGACAGAGCCTGGTTGTAAGTGACACTGCCCGAACGGTCAGCATAACCTGCCAGCATAACCGGCACACTGGCGCAATTGGCATAGGCCGTGACTGCACTGTCGAGGATGGTCGCTGCTTCGGGTGTGATGTCCGACTTATCCCAGTCGAAGAATACGATGTACGGACCCTTCTCGCAGACTGGAGCAGGCACCGGCACCGGCACCGGCACTGGGGCAGGCACTGGAACCGGTACTGGAACCGGAACCGGCACTGGAATAACAGCGCCGCCGAAGTTGTAACCCAGCGTCAGCATCATCGAATGCGAACGGAACCGGCTGTCGGTCGGTACGCGGCCACTGCTGACCAAGTTCACATTGTCTTGGTTGTAGTAGCGATACTTCAGGCCGATGTCGACATTATCGGTAACTGGATAACGCACGCCGGCCAGAGCCTGCCAAGCGAACCCAGTGTCCGAATCGTTGATGTCATAAAGCGTGCCAGTTGCATTGGTGAGCACCTTGACCCGGCCAACGCCGACGCCGCCACCGACAAAGCCCTGCAGGCCATCGTCAGCACCGAAGTCAAGCAAACCATTGAGCATGAAGCTCAGCGCGCTGACGTTACCGGCCAGCGTGTTAGCCGACGTGGTAAAATCGACACCAGTTGCAACATTGAACGCTTCAGCCGTTGCACGGCGATAGCTTGTTTCAGCTTCCAAGCGGAAACCGCCGAAATCATAACCAATGATCCCACCAACGTCGTAACCGACCTTGGTATCCAGCTTACCGAAGCCTGGGCTGACCAAGTTCTGCATGTCTTCGACAATCGTGCCGCCAGCATCGGCTTCGATATACCATGAATCGTCGCGAGCCAGCGCGGGCGTCGCAAGCGCCGAGGAGGCCAAAGCCATCCCTATGACGAGTTTGCGCATTATCGTATTCCCCTTTTAGTTTTACAGGATTGAGCCACCGAGTAAGGGAAACGTCTATCGCTTACCGATTGTTCCCGCAAGTCGTCAAAAACTTCCAAGTGTTGCAATAATGTCGCGATTCAACCCTGTAACTCCGTGAATTGACCCCAATTTAGGACGACTGGAAGGCATTTGCACCAAATTTCATCCAAGTTACCGCTTTGATGATCACGTCGCGGGAACGATTCCGGCCATGGTCAAAGCAGCCAAGATCGCGGCGAGCGCAACCCGGGCTTCCGTATCGATCAGGGTGCCGCCGCTGGGCAGGCTCGGGCGGACTGCTGATTTCCATGCCCCAGAATAGCGTATTTCCTGTCCCGACGCACGATTGAGCAGCTTGATCCCATCACGTGGAGTAACGAACAGCCAGTTTCCGGCTTGGCGCGCGGCCAATTTGCCCGACTGGCCAAGCCATGCGCCGCTGGCCCCGGCCGCAACCAGCCACATTTGTCCGTCAGCGGGAGCGGCCGGCGGTGCAGCCTGTTCACCTTCGATCGCACCATGCAGCAAGGCGTCAATCCGGGCGGTGATTTCATTGACGAAGCCCTCTTTTTGGGCCTGGCCAGCGAACAGTAACGGCAATTCGAGCCGCGTGGTGCGGCTGTCAAAAAGCGGATCGGGCATTGGGAAGGCTCCAGTTTGGTCAAGGTAAGGTGATAGTCAGTGGATCTGAAATCCCGCGATCACCGCGCTGGCGGATCGCAAACGTGCCGTGCGCTGCCAGCGCGGTCAGGGCGGTGACTTGGGCAGCGGGCAAGGCCAAGGTGTTGCTCGAAATTTCCCAGCTGGCCAGCACTGCGGTGCCGTTGCCATAGCTGACCGTGTAAAGCTCGGACTGTTCGTTAAGCGGCAAGTCGACGCCATCGGGCCAGGTCCAGCCACCACGCGCGCGGCGGGTCCAGCCTAGTGTGAGCGCGCCATCGGCGCTGCGCACCAGCCGGGCATGAACCGGCGTCAGCGGGCGGTAGCCGATCCCGCGCAAGCCAATCGGCGAAGTCACTGGAACCGTATCAGCCAGACCAATCGCGGCGATCAGCGCTGTGGGCGTATCGCCGACAGCAACTGGATCAAGCGTGATCCCGCTGCTGTCGAGCAGCACAAATCGCTCGCCGATGGTATGCCCGGCAATCGCTGCTTCGGTGCCGCCGCGTCCGCGCCACAATCCGGATAGCAGCCAATGGCCGATCCCCAATGGTCGTGCGCTGGCAAATTGAATGATTTCGTTGCCCAAGACCGCACGATTGGCGCCCATCGCCAATTGCCGCATGGTGGCATCGAGCAACAACAGATCGTCGCCAACCAAATGCACCGTGACGCTGCGCTGGCGGTCGAACAGCAACGGCGAGGCGGGCGGCAATACGTCGAGCGCTGTGCCAATCGTGGCCCGCGTCCGCCCCGTCGGCCCAAGCAATTGCAGTGCACCATCGCCTTGATCGACATAGAGGCTGGCCCCGCTCCACGCGCCGCTGGGGGAGGATGCTGCCGCTAGCAGCAACGGGACCGGGGTGGCGCTGTTGCCGTCCCACGGCAGTTCCACCGCAGCTAGCTGGCTGACTGTCAGCGCCCGATCGGGAGCCTGGCTGGCCCGGCCCGGATCGGCCGCAGCATTGCTCGCCGA
>JANMBA010000346.1:0-4944 GCA_031360105.1 Novosphingobium sp. | reverse complement strand
GATAATTACATCGCTCAGCCGACGCTGGCGCTGTCCACCGTGCCGATCCTGGTCAAATCCGGGCTCGCGCCGCGCCATGTCGATCTGCGGCCATTTGTGCTGGTTTCGCCCGATGGCATCCGGATTACGCCGGGCGGGCTGACCCGGGTCGCCATCAAGCAAGGCTCGCTGGTGGTCAATTCCTCGCAAGGCGGCGGGACCAAGGACACCTGGGTGCTGCAAGACTGATGGCCGGAGCCGCATCTTGCTAGGCCGGACTGCCAATGGCGTGTTCTGGATGGGCCGCTATCTTGAGCGGGCGGAGAACACCTCGCGCTTGATCGAGGCGGGCTTTCGCATGGCGCTGACCCGCGATCTGGTGACCAGTCAGGAAGAATGGCGCTCGGTCGTCTCCACGGTCGGCCACACCAAGCAATACGAGCTGTTCAACGCGAGCTACACCGGGGTTCAGGTGTGGAATTTCCTGCTGCGCGATCGGCACAATCCCGGCTCGGTGCTGGCGATGATCGAGGGTGCCCGGACCAGCGCCCGCGCGGTCCGCACTGCGCTGACCCGTGAAGTGTGGGAGGCGGTCAACGAAAGCTGGATGGTGGTCGGCGAAGCGCTGTCCCGCCCGGTCCGCGAAGCCTCGCTCGGGCAAGTATTGAACGTGATCCGGCGCCAAGCCATGCTGGTGCGCGGGGCAATCGACGGGTCGATGTTGCGCAGCGAAAACTTCAACTTCTTCCGGATCGGAACCTTTATCGAGCGGGCTGACAACACCGCGCGGATCCTCGATGTCAAATATTACGTGCTGCTGCCCTCGCTCGCCTGGGTCGGCTCGCGGCTTGACAATGTGCAGTGGGAAAGCGTGCTGCGCTCGGTCTCGGGCGAGCGGGCGTACCGCTGGCTTAACGCGGGGTCGATAGACCCCAAAGGGATTGCGGAGTTTCTGTTGCTGGATCAGCGCTTCCCGCGCAGCCTGAATTTCTGCATCGATAACCTGCGCAGCAATCTGGCCAGTCTGGCGCATCAATACGGCCACGAAAGCAGCGCGCACGAAGTGCTGCGCGGGGTGAGCACGCGGTTCCACGAGAGCAGCATCGAGACGATCTTTGAGGCTGGATTACACCAGTTCATCCAGGAATTCATCGCGCGCAACCGGCAGGTGGCGCAAGCGATCGAGCACGATTACCGGTTCTACGCCTGATGCGTCTGTCGATCGAGCACACCACCCGGTACGAATTTTCGCAGCCCGTCGCGCACGGTTTGCAGCGGCTGCGACTGACCCCGAAGAACACGCAAGGCCAGAAGGTCTTGAGCTGGGATATGGAATTGATCGGCGCGCGGCTTGAGGTCGAATACGACGATCACAACCACAATCGGACTGTGCTGGTATCGGCTAACCCGGGCGCGCGAATCGTCGAAATACGCTGCACTGGAACCGTTGACACCGCCGATAATGCCGGGGTGATCGGACAACATTCGGGGCATATGCCGCTGTGGGCGTTCCTCGCCCAATCGAACCTGACTCGCCCAGGCAGCAAAATGCGCGCGATCATCAGCGGACTTGAGACACCGCGCGCTGAAACGCTGGCGCTGCTCCACGAATTATCGCTGCGGGTGCTCCACCAAGTGGCCTATGCCACCGGCGAAACTGCGGTCAACACTACCGGCGAGGAAGCCGCCGCGCTGGGCAAGGGCGTATGCCAGGATCACGTCCACATTTTCATCGGTATCGCCCGCGCACTGGGCGTTCCGGCGCGCTATGTCTCGGGCTATCTGATGATCAATGACCGGATCGAACAAGAAGCCGGGCACGCCTGGGCCGAAGTGCATATCGAGCACCTTGGCTGGGTCGGGTTCGATGTTTCCAACCGGATCAGTCCTGATGAGCGCTATGTCCGGGTGGCCACCGGGCGCGATTATAGCGAAGCTGCGCCGGTGACCGGACTGTCATACGGAGCGGGGGAAACTGTGCTTGAAGTGCGGCTGGCGGTTGAACAACAGCAAATCGAACAGTAGGCCGGGCCTTCAAGGGGATTCGCGGGTTGACCTATTGCGTTGGAATGATGCTCGACAAGGGCCTGGTCCTGATGAGCGATACCCGGACCAATTCGGGCGTCGATAACATCTCGATCTTTCGCAAGATGAACTCGTGGTCGGTCCCCGGCGAGCGGGTCATTACGGTGATGACCGCGGGCAACCTTGCCACCACGCAAGGCGTGATCAGCCAGCTGGAAGAGCGCAACAAGGCAGTGTCCGAACGGCACAATTCGCTGCTCGAAGCCGAATCGATGTTTCAGGTCGCGACGATTGTGGGCAAGCTGCTGCGCGAAACCATTGCCCAGTGCCGCAACGAAAACGGTGAAGAAGCATCGACCCCCTCGTTCACCGCATCGATGATTGTGGCGGGTCAGATCAAAGGCATGGAGCCGCGGCTGTTCCTGATCTACCCCGAAGGCAACTTCATCGAAGCCGGGTTCGACACGCCGTTCTTCCAAGTCGGCGAGACCAAATACGGCCGCCCGATCATCCTGCGTGGCTATCACCGCGACATGAGCTTTGAAGACGCGGTCAAGTTGCTGATGGTCAGCTTCGATTCGACGATCAAGGCCAACCTGTCAGTCGGACTGCCGCTCGATCTGATGGTGATCGAACGCGACAGTTTCGAGCCCACGCACAAACGCCGGATCGAAGTCGATGATCCCTATTACCGCGCGATTTCGGTGGGTTGGAGCGAATCGCTCAAACTGGCGTTCGAATCGCTGCCCGATTACAGCTTTTACCAGGGCAAACCCGCCTGAGCGCGGCTATTTGCAAAACCCGCGGGCACTCATTTCCAGATGCAGGTGATCGCGGTGCGCGGCGTTGTAGGCTGGGCTGAGCACCGTGCCGAAGCGCTTGCACGCGCTGGTGTGGATCGCGGTGAAGAACCGCTGCACTTGCGGGCTTTTGTCGGCCCAATCGCCCGCAACGGTGATCCGCCGTCCGTCGGCCAGCACAAACCCTGAAACGTCGATGGCATTGCCGGTGGCATGGGCGCTGCGGCGCAGTGATCTCGCGACATTGCGGCAGTTATAGCTGCCCATCGTCTCAATTTTGGTCAGCGGCGAGCCGAGGATTTGCTGGGCCGCCCGGTCCACCCCGTAGCGCGCCCAGCCAGCGAGGCTATCGGCTAGCGGACAGGTCATCGGACCAAGCCCGCCCAGCGCCAGTTCAGCGCGGTCGCTTTTCAAGGCGGAGAGCTTGACCGTGCCGATAGTCGAGCAACCCGCACCGTAATACTGATCGGGCAACGGAGTGAAGGCAGCGCTTCTTGAACCGAGATCGGCGAGGCAGGCACGGACTTGCGGGCTGGGCGAGATAACGGCGGTAGAACGCGCGATGGTTCCCTTGCGCGGCGATTGCGCCGAGGGAATCGCCTGGCAGGCGGTCAGCAGACTGGCGAACAGCCCCAAGGTCAGGATTCCGCGCATAAGCGGAAATCTGCCATGGCTATGGTTAACGACTTCCTAGCGCGCCGCATGAATGTTGGGCGCAAGCGGCGAGACGAGGCCTGTGCCGCTTGACTTGCCCGCCCCCGTCACTACTTGCAGCGCCGGGCCACGCGGTCCCAACGCCGCGCGAGCTCTCTGCAAGGAGAGAATACAATGACCGTACCAATGCCGGACCGCAAACCTGCGCGTCCGTTCTTCTCATCCGGGCCCTGCGCCAAGCCGCCGACCTGGACCCCCAACAGCCTCGCCACCGAATCGCTCGGGCGCTCGCACCGCGCCAAGATCGGCAAGACCCGCCTGCAATACTGCCTCGATCTGATGCGCGATGTGCTGGGCCTGCCCACTACGCACCGCATCGGCATCGTTCCGGGGTCTGATACCGGCGCGTTCGAACTGGCGATGTGGACGATGCTGGGCGCGCGCGGCGTGACCGCGCTGGCGTGGGAAAGCTTTGGCGAAGGCTGGGTGACCGACGCGGTCAAGCAGCTCAAGATTGATCCGACTGTGATCCGCGCCGATTACGGCCAGCTGCCCGATCTGTCCCAGGTCAACTGGGACCACGATGTGCTGTTCACCTGGAACGGCACCACTTCGGGCGTGCGGGTGCCGAACGCGGACTGGATCGCCACCGACCGCAAGGGATTGAGCTTCGCCGACGCGACCAGCGCGGTGTTTGCCTATGACATCGACTGGGACAAGATCGATGTCGCCACGTTCAGCTGGCAAAAAGTGCTGGGCGGCGAGGGCGGCCACGGCGTGCTGATCCTGGGTCCGCGCGCGGTGGAGCGGCTGGAAAGCTACACGCCCGCGTGGCCGTTGCCCAAGGTGTTCCGGTTAACCTCAAAGGGCAAGCTCAGCGAAGGCGTGTTCAAAGGCGAGACGATCAATACGCCGTCGATGCTGGCGGTCGAAGACGCGATCTTCGCGCTGGAATGGGGCCAGGGGCTGGGCGGGCTGAAGGGCCTGCAAGCGCGCTCGGATGCCAATGCGGCGGCGCTGCAACAGCTCGTGGCGGAACGTGATTGGCTCGGCAATCTTGCGGCTGATCCAGCGAGCCGGTCGAAGACTTCGGTTTGCCTGACGGTTGCGGGCGCGGACGAAGCGATGATCAAGGCGATGGCCGGTGCGCTCGAAACAGCGGGCGCAGCATACGATATCGCCGGTTACCGGGACGCCCCACCGGGGTTGCGGATCTGGTGCGGCGCGACGGTCGACTGCGCCGATATCGAAGCGCTCGGACCATGGCTCGACTGGGCATACGCGAACGCCAAACAGTAACCCGCGTCCCCGCGAAGGCGGGGATCTCAGGCCGCCAGGTCGTGCATAGCAGGCCGAGGTCCCCGCCTTCGCGGGGATTCACAAGGATCACATTAATGACCAGACCCCGCGTACTTATTTCTGACCAGATGGACCCCAAGGCCGAGCAGATCTTCCGCGAGCGCGGCTGCGATGTCGATGTCATCAC
>JANMBA010000338.1:0-13891 GCA_031360105.1 Novosphingobium sp. | reverse complement strand
AGCGACTATCGCACCAGCGACCCGCAGATCTTCGCTTGCGGCGATATGCGGCGCGGGCAATCGCTGGTCGTCTGGGCGATTCGCGAAGGCCGCCAAGCGGCTCGCGCGGTTGATGAGGCCTTGATGGGGGTTAGCGAGCTGCCGCGCTGAGGTTATGCGCGCCCAAAGGCGCAAAGGGCGCGGAAAAGGCGGTAAAGTGGTTCGCGCAAAGGCGCAAAGGTGTCGCGCCCGGCCGGAGGCCAATCACCTATTCCTAGCCTGCATTTGCCGCCACTTTTGATCAATCAACGGCTGCGCCGCGAGAGCAACAACTTGGCGCCTTTGCGCGAACCAACCTTTTAGCTTTTTCTCTGCGCCTCTGCGCGCGCCCAAATTGCCCCCCAGCCCTTTCCCCGCTAGGCCGTTGCGATGAACATCGCTTTCCTCGCCTGCCCCGAAACGCTGCCCGGGTCACCCAGCCGCCGCCCCGATGCGTTCGAGCATGATCTCCAGCTAGCGGCCTTGCAGGACGGCTTGGGAGCCCGCGCGCAAGTGACCGCCATCGACTGGCACGCGCCGCTGGAAAGCCTCACTGGGTTCGACCTCGCCATTCTGGGCACGCCCTGGGATTACACCGAGGCCAAAGAGGAATTTATCGCCCGGCTGGAAGCGCTCGAAGCTGCCGATGTGGTCGTCGCGAACCCTTCGACCGTGGTTCGCTGGAACGCCGACAAATTGTACCTGCGCGAGCTGGAAGCGCGCGGCGCGGTCAGCATCCCCACGCTGTGGCCCGAAGCCCCTGATGCGCGCGATGTCATCGCCGCATTTGACCAGTTCGGCACCAACCGTGTGGTCGTCAAACGCCGGGTGGGCGCGGGCGCAATCGGGCAGAACAGCTTCACGCGCGGCGATCCGCGCCTGAGTGGCTGGAGCATGGACCAACCCGCGATGGTCCAACCGTTCCTCCCAGCAATCCAGCGCGAGGGCGAACTGAGCTTCATTTTCGTGAACGGCGAGTTCAGCCACGCCCTGATCAAGCGCGCGAGTGCGGGTGATTACCGCATCCAGTCACTGTACGGCGGCACCGAAGTACCGCTTGATCCCTGCCCGGCCGACCGCGCGGCTGCCACCCGAATCATGGCGATGCTACCTTTCGAACAGTCGCCGCTTTACGCTCGGATCGATATGGTCCGGTTGGATGGCGGCGCGTTAGCGGTGATCGAAGCTGAGCTGATCGAGCCCTATCTGTACCCGCAGCAAGGGCCGGGCTTTGGCGCAATGTTGGCTGAAGGGATGTTGGCCCGCCTGCGCTAAGCCGCTACCCACGCGCCCGCCGGTTTGTCATCGCCAGCGTCCCAATAGGCCCGGTTGCGGCCTATATTCTTGGCCGTGGCGAGCGCTTGATTGGCCCGCCTCACAACCGCCAATCCACCTCCCCCCGCCCCTGCACCTGCAAAAACGCATTGGCTTGGCTAAAATGCCGGCACCCCAAGAACCCCCGATGCGCAGACAGCGGACTGGGGTGCGGGGCGGTCAGCATCAGGTGCTGGCTGGCGGCGAGGCCGGGCACCGATTGCGCTTTTCGTTGAGCCTGGCTCCCCCATAGCAGGAACACGCAAGGCTCGGCTTTGGCGGCGACGGCGGCGATCACCGCGTCAGTAATCTCCTCCCAGCCCTGCCCTTGATGCGAGCCGGGCTGGCCCTGCTCCACGGTCAGCACCGCGTTAAGCAGCAGCACTCCGCGCTGCGCCCACAAGGTGAGGTTGCCGGTCTGCGGGCGCAGCAGGCCAAGGTCTGCGGTTTGTTCCTTAAAGATGTTGCCGAGGCTGGGCGGCACTCTCACTCCGGCCTGCACCGAGAAGCTCAGCCCGTGCGCTTGCCCCGACCCGTGATAGGGATCCTGCCCGAGGATCACCAACTTGACGTGTTCGAGCGGGGTCAGCGCAAGCGCCGCCAGCCGGGTGCCGGGCGGCGGATAGACCTGCGTTCCCGCCATCTCCTCAGCGCGCAAAAACTGCGCCAGCGCGCGCGATTGCGCGCTGGCCAACACCGGTGCCAGCGCAGCGCGCCAGCTGGCGGGAACGGCTTCGCTGCTGGGCAAGTCGGGTCTCCATCATGTCCGGGCTTTCATCCGCGCCCGGTTCCGCCTAAGCACTTCGGTTATATGGCTGTCTATCTCCACGAAGAAGATCTTCCCGCCGGTGTGCTCGGCGCCGGGCCGCTCGCGGTCGATACCGAAACCATGGGGCTGATTACCCCGCGTGACCGGCTTTGCCTGGTGCAGATCTCGGACGGCGGCGGCGATGAGCATCTGGTCCGGTTCGGCCCCGGCTCGGCCTATGATGCGCCCAATCTCAAAGCCGCGCTGGCCGATCCGGCGCGGGTCAAGCTCTATCACTTTGCGCGGTTCGATCTGGCCGCACTCGAGCATTATCTGGGGATCGAGGCGGGGCCGGTGTTCTGCACAAAGATCGCCAGCAAGCTGGTCCGGACCTATACTGATCGCCACGGGCTAAAGGATCTGGTCCGCGAATTGCTGGGCAAGGAAATTTCCAAACAGCAGCAATCGAGCGACTGGGGCGGCCCAGAACTGTCTGAAGCGCAGCGCGAATACGCCGCCTCGGACGTGCGCTATCTTCATGCAATGTACGCTATCCTGACCGAGCGGCTGGCGCGTGAGCACCGCACTGCAGCAGCAGCAGCAGCCTTTGCATATTTGCCGCACCGGGCCCGGCTCGATCTGATGGGCTGGGCTGAAAAAGACATCTTCAGCCACGAATCATGAGCGCCGGATTATGAGCGCCAAAGCATGAGCAAGAGCGCTGACCTGATCCGCGATAAACGCCAGCACTGGGCCGCGCCCGGCGGCTGGCATGACCGCAAGGTTCGGCTGCTGGCGGTCTGGCTGCCTGGCGGAGTGGGGGTGGTCTTGGCCGCGATGATCATCGGCCCGTTGTTCGCCCGGCGCGAGATCAGCTTCCTGCTTGATCGCAACAAAGTGGCGCTGACGCAGGAACGGCTGCGCGTTGCCAACGCGATGTACCGCGGGATCGACGGCGAAGGGCGGCCGTTCACGGTAACCGCTGATAATGCCGTGCAGACCTCGATCAAGGAACCAGTGGTCAAGCTGGACAAGCTGGCCGCGCGGCTGCGGATGTCCGATGGCCCAGCCGAACTGGTCGCGCAGAACGGAGCTTACAACTATCAGGCTGAAACCATCGCAGTCGCTGGCCCGGTGGTGTTCACGGCTGCCGATGGCTACCGGATCACCACCCAGAACGTCTCGATCGACCTCAAGCAGCGCCGCGTCGGCGGCACCGGCGGGGTCAGTGGTTCGGTTCCGGCTGGCACTTTCCGGGCAGACCGGGTAAGCGCCGATCTTGAACAGCGCATCATCACGCTTGACGGCAACGTCCGGATGGTGATGCAACTACAGCAACTTAGGATGCCGAAATGAGCGTTTCGTCCACACCAGCCAAGTCAGCGCGCACTTGGCCATTGCGCGCCACCATGCTGCGCTCCTTGCTGGGCGGATTTGCAATCGGCAGCGCGGCGCTGTTGGCGCTGGCCCCGTCGCGGGCGCAAGTGTTCGGCGGGCAAAACACCGATGCGCCGGTCAGCGTGGCGGCTGATCACGGCGAACTGCTGGGCAAACAGGATCGCGCGGTCCTCGCCGGTAATGTCGTGATCAATCAGGCCGGGCTGTCGCTGCGCGCGGCGCGCACCACGCTCGCCTTCACCAGCGCGGGCGGGGGCTTCAAAATCCACCGGCTCGATGCGACCGGCGGCGTGACTGTAACGCGCGGCAATCAGAGCGCCAGCGGCGAAGTGGCGATCTACGATTTTGACCGGCGGATCATCACGCTGGCGGGCGGCGTTACCTTGCTGCGCGGGACCGACCGGCTGAGCGGCGGGCGGCTGGTGATTGATCTGACTACCGGGCTCTCGACGATCGATGGCAACGTCGGCGGCGGATCATCGGCGCTGGGATCGCCGGGTGGCACGCCGCGTGGCGGACGCATTACCGGGACTTTCTCTGTGCCCAAGCGCACCAACTGATCAGGCCGGGGGGCGTGGACCTTCCGGCGCTGCGGCGCATTGTGCTGAGCTTGGTTGGGACTCAGCAGGTTCCGCCGCTTAATGATCTGAACGAACACAATTGGGCAGTCATTAACGGGCTAGCCGGGCAGCACCGATTGAAACCGCTGTTGCACGCGCAGCACAGCGCAAATCCGGCGATACCGCTGGCCCTGCGCCGTGACTGGCAGGAAACGCACCGGATGGCGGCGCTGCAAGCCATGCTGGCGCGGCAAGAGCTAATCGAATGCGCCGGCCTGCTCGAAGCCGCTGGACTGGCCCCGATTGCGCTGAAGGGCGCGTGGCTCAGCCGTCATGCCTACCCCGCAGCGGCGCTGCGGCCCATGCGCGACCTCGATCTGCTGGTCCCCGCTGCGCAAGTGCTTGATGGCTACGCGGTGCTGCTTGCTGCCGGATATACCGAACTTGACCCCCCCGAAATGCTGCTCAGCGAAGTGATCCGGCTCGACAAGCACATGCCAGCGCTGCTTGCGCCGCGCGGCTCGGTGATCGAACTGCACCACCGGCTGTGGGAGCCCGACGGGCGGCTCGATCATGCCACCCCGCTGCACGATGAAGCCGCGTTGCGCGGCCGCGCAGTCTGCGATGCAGATGCAATTCGCTATCTTTCGCCGGACGACACGCTGGCGCATTTGATCATTCACGCGGTTTACAGTCACCGGCTCGATTGCGGCCCGCTGCTGATGCCCGATATCGATTATCTGCTGCAAACCGCAGCAATCGACTGGGCGGAATTCTGGACGCGCGCAGCCGCGCAAGGCTGGCGCAGTGGAGCGCGGCTGGTGCTCGAACTGGTCGCAACCTACCGCGCCAATGCCCGGATCGATTTTTCGCTCGATCCGGGCACCCCCGCGCCAAGCGAACTCGTGGCCGCCGCGCCTGACTTGCTGCTGCAGGACCTGGCTACCCGGCGCAGCGCCGGGCTGGCCGCCGCCGCGCTGGCGGCAGGGCCGATGAAATTGCTGCAACGGATGCGCGGGCGGCGCGGCGCGCACGGCGAGGCTGAAGTCACCCGGACGATGGATCACGAAGGCGGGATGCTCGGCTGGGCCGGATCGCGCGCCTGGCGCAGCCTGACGCAGCTCGCCCGCGCCGATGTGCGCCGCCAATCGCGCCAGCTGGCTGCGCTCAGCCAGTGGCTTGATCGGTGACGCAACCAGCGGCTTTGGAGCCAAGGATTTTGGGCCGCGTGCTGATTATCGGGCTGAACTATGCGCCCGAGCCGGTCGGGATTGGTCCCTACACGCAAGGGCTGGCGCAGGCGCTGGCCGAGACCGCGGCTGAGGTGGCGGCGGTGGTCGCCAAGCCGTATTATCCGCAATGGCAGACGCTGCCCGGTTATGCCGGGGGGGGCTGGCGGCAGGAGCAGGACGGCGCGGTCAAGCTGACCCGCTGCCCGATCTATGTCCCGGCGCACCCCAGCGGGGTCAAACGGGTGATCCATTTGGCCAGCTTCATGCTGGCCGCGCTGCCCCCGGCGCTGCGCGCAGTGCTCAGCCGCAAGACGCGACCCGACTTGGTGATCGCAATTGCGCCGGCTTTGCCGGGGGTGCTGACCGCTTGGCTCGCGGCGCGGCTGGCCGGAGCCAGATTGTGGATTCATGTCCAGGATTTTGAGGTTGAGGCGGCGCTAGCGACCGGTCTGATGCGCGGGACCAGTCTGGCCGCGCGGCTGGCGCGGTGGGCCGAAAACCGGCTGCTTAAGCTCGGCGACCGGGTCTCAACCATCAGCCCGCAAATGTGCGCCAGGCTGGTCGCTAAGGGCATTGCACCTGACCGCGTGTTCGAAATGCGCAATTGGTCCGACGCGCGGTTCGCGCCCGATCCGGCTGGAGCTGCGGCACTGCGGTCCGAATGGGGTTTGGCAGGCCGCACCGTCGCGCTTTATTCGGGCAATATCGCGCGCAAGCAAGGCATAGAAATCCTGGTCGAGGCGGCACGCCTATTGCAGCACCGCGCCGACATTGCGTTCGTGATCTGCGGCGAGGGGCCGAACCGCGCCGAACTGGAACGGCTCGCCGCTGGCCTCAGCAATATGCAGCTGCACGATCTGCAGCCAGCCGCGCAGATGGGCGCGATGCTGACCATGGCTGACGTGCACCTGCTGCCGCAAATCGCTGGAGCGGCCGATCTGGTGCTGCCCTCCAAGCTGACCAACATGCTGGCATCGGGGCAGCCGGTGATTGCCACCTGCGATGCAGGGACCGGGCTTTACGGCGAAGTCGATGGCTGCGGGCTGGTCACCCCGCCCGGTGATGCGGCGGCGCTGGCGGCCGCGATCAGCGCGCTAGCAGCCGATCCAGTGCGACGCGCGGAATTGGGCAAAGCTGCAGCGATACGGGCGATTGAACGATGGTCGAAACCGGCGATTATTGCCGCAGCGCTGGCACAGCTGGGCTAGTTCTTGGCCCACGGCGATTTGTGCGGCGCGCTGGCCTGCGTTCCATCTGGCTGCGCGGCGTCATCGGCGGCAGGCACGGTGCAATAGGCTGTCAGCAAAATTCCCAGCGACCACGTCACCGCTTTCCAGCGGCTTGTAAAAACCTGATTGATCTTGGTGCCGTAGCCTAACATGCGTCTTACTATACCGACGCGTGGTTAAGGAAGCTTGCCCGCCGCGTGCTGCAATTCATAGAGCAGGTCGAGCGCTTCACGCGGGCTCAGGGCATCGAGTTCGAGCGCCGCGAGCCGCGCGCGCAGGCTATCGACCACCTCCTGCTTGTGTTCAACGGCGGCGGCGAACAACGGCAAGTCACCCAGACCGGCGGCGATCCCGCCAGTCTCCGAGCGACCCTTTTCGAGCCGCTCCAGCACGGCCCGCGCCCGGGCGACCACCGGTGCAGGTACCCCGGCCAGTTTGGCGACGGCCAGGCCATACGAGCGATCCGCCGGTCCTTCGGCAAGCTCGTGCAGCAAAACCAGATCGCCGTGCCATTCGCGCGCGCGAACATGGTGAAGCGACAGCGCCTCGCAACTTTCCGCCAGCCGCGCCAATTCGTGATAATGCGTGGCAAACAAGCAGCGGCAGCGGTTGGCCGAATGCACCGCTTCAACCACCGCCCAGGCCAGCGCGAGGCCGTCATAAGTCGAGGTTCCACGCCCGACCTCATCGAGGATCACGAAGCTGCGCGGCGTGGCCTGCGCCAGGATTGCGGCGGTCTCGACCATTTCGACCATGAAGGTTGAACGCCCCCGCGCCAGATTGTCCGACGCGCCGACCCGGCTGAACAAACGGTCGACCAGCCCGATCCGCGCCGCCGCCGCCGGAACAAATCCGCCGGCTTGCGCCAGCAAAACGATCAGCGCGTTCTGGCGCAGGAACGTGCTTTTGCCGCCCATGTTCGGGCCGCCGATCAGCCATAACCGGTCAGCCGGGGCTAGCGCGCAATCATTCGCGACGAACCGCTCGCCTTTGCTGGCCAGCGCGGTTTCAACCACCGGATGGCGCCCACCCGTTATTTCCAGCACTGCCTCGCTGACCACTTGCGGGCGGCACCAGCCGCCTTCGGCGGCGCGCTCGGCTTGCCCGGCAGCAACATCAAGCCGGGCCAGCGCGTGCGCGGTCACCGCAATCGCCTGCCGCGCCGCCACTACCCGCGCGCACAGCTCTTCAAAATGCGCTTCCTCAGCGGCCAGCGCGTGGCCGCCGACCTGCGCAATCCGGCTCGCCTCTTCGTGCAGCGCCAGCGCATTGAACCGGACCGCCCCGGCCATCGTCTGGCGATGCGTAAATTGACTGCCCGGCGCCATCAGCGGATCGGCATAGCGCGCCGGGACTTCGATGAAATAGCCCAGCACCCCGTTGTGCTTGACCCTGAGCGCGGCAATCCCGGTGTCGCTGCGGTACTTGGTCTCCAGCGCGGCAATCGCGCGGCGGGCATTGCCCGACATTGCCCGCAATTCGTCCAGCGCGTGGTCATACCCTTCCGCGATAAAGCCGCCTTGCTGGCGCTCGGTTGGCGGGGCGGGCACCAGCGCGCGGCTGAAATGATCGGTCAGCGCGGCGTGGCCGGTCAGGCCGGGCAGCAAAGCATCAAGCAGCGCCGGCCGAGCTGACCGCGACTTCAGGTGATCGTGCACGCGGCGCGCTTCGCTCAGTCCATCGCGCAGCTGGCCCAGATCGCGCGGACTGCCGCGCCCGGCCACGACCCGCCCCAGTGCGCGGCCAAGATCGGCCAGCGCGCGCAGCACGGTGCGCAAATCGCCGCGCAGCAGCGGATCATCGTGCAGCCACTGCACCAAGGCCAGCCGTTCCTCAATTTGCGCGGCATCGGTCAGCGGTGCTGACAGATCATCGGCCAGTTGCCGCGCGCCCGCGCCGGTGACGCAGCGGTCAACCGCCTCGATCAGGCTGCCGCGCCGCCCGCCCTGGCTTGAGGCGAGGATCTCAAGACTGGCCCGGGTCGCCTCGTCCATCGCCAGATGCGCGGCACCGGCGCGGGCCACCGGAGGCAAGAGCAGCGGCAGCGCGCCGCGTCCGACGTGATCGAGGTATGCGAGCAGCCCCGCCGCCGCCGCCAGCATCGCGCGAGTGAAGCTGCCGAAGCCATCGAGCGCCGCCACCTCGTGCAGCGCCTTCAGCCGGATCTCACCCGCCTCGCTCGAAAAATCGCGCGGGCTGCGCGGGATCGCGTCCAGCGGAACACCAACCAGCCCTTCGCTCGCCACCAGCTCGCTTGGCCCCAGCCGCGCCAGCACCCCGCCAAACTGGTCCGGCGCGCATTCTTCCAGCTCCATCCGCCCGGTCGAGACGTCCACCGCAGCGATCCCGTAATTCCCGCGCAGCTCGCATACCGCTGCCAGCACATTGGCGCGGCGCGGCTCGAGCAAGGCTTCTTCGGTCAGCGTCCCGGCGGTGACCAAGCGAACAATTGCGCGCGCCACCAGCGCCTTTGATCCGGCGCGCTGGCGAGCTTGCTCGGGGGTTTCGATTTGCTCGGCAATCGCCACCCGGCAGCCGGCCTTGATCAGCCGGGCCAGATATCCTTCGGCTGCGTGGACCGGCACCCCGCACATCGGGATCGGCGCGCCAAGATGTTCACCGCGGCTGGTCAATGCGATATCAAGCACTTGCGCGGCGCAGCGGGCATCGTCGAAGAACAGTTCGAAGAAATCCCCCATCCGGTAAAACAGCAGACAATCCGCCGCTTCGGCCTTCAAGCCGAAGTACTGCGCCATCATCGGTGTGGCGGTTGGAGGGGCTGAGGGAGCGTGCACGCATCCAGCCTAGCGCGGATGCCCGCGATTCGCGACGGTTTGGCGGGCAGCTTTCCCCTATCGCGTCACGCCGGGCTGGGTTAGGGCACAGGTCATTGCGGGAGATACCAGTGTCAGACGAGACCCCCAGGGAAGAAGCCCCACGCGAAGAAGCCAATGTCCGTTTTACCGAGCGTGAAGCGCTGTTTTATCACAAGACCATCCGCCCCGGTAAGATCGAGATCATCGCGTCCAAGCCGATGGCAACCCAGCGCGACCTGAGCCTGGCCTATTCGCCCGGCGTCGCGGTGCCGGTGCAAGCCATTGCCGACAATCCTGCCGATGCCTACGAATATACCGCCAAGGGCAATCTGGTGGCGGTGATCACTAATGGCACCGCTATCCTGGGGATGGGCAATCTGGGCGCGCTGGCGTCCAAGCCGGTGATGGAAGGCAAGGCGGTGCTGTTCAAGCGCTTTGCCGACGTCGATTCGATCGACATCGAACTCGATACCGAAGACCCCGACAAATTTATCGAGGCGGTGGCGCTGATGGAGCCGACTTTCGGCGGGATCAATCTGGAGGACATCAAGGCCCCCGAATGTTTCGTGATCGAACAAGCCCTGCGCGACCGGATGAAGATCCCGGTGATGCACGATGACCAGCACGGCACCGCGATCATCGCCGCCGCCGGGCTGCTTAACGCCTGCTATCTGACCGGGCGCAAGTTTGAAGATGTCAAAGTGGTGGTCAACGGCGCGGGTGCCTCGGCGCTGGCCTGCACCGCGCTGATCAAATCGATGGGGATGCGCCACGAAAACGTCACCGTGTGTGATCGCCAAGGGGTGATCTATCGCGGCCGCGAAGGCGGGATGGACCAATGGAAAAGCGCGCATGCAATCGATACTGCCGCGCGGACCTTGGCAGAAGCACTGGTCGGCGCGGACATTTTCCTTGGCCTGTCCGCCGCCGGGGCGCTCAAGCCCGAATATGTCGAACGGATGGCCCCGCAACCGATCATCTTTGCAATGGCCAACCCGGACCCTGAGATTACCCCGCCCGAAGCCAAGCGGGTGCGCCCCGATTGCATCGTTGCCACCGGGCGCAGCGATTATCCCAACCAGGTCAACAATGTGCTGGGTTTCCCGTTTATCTTCCGCGGCGCGCTGGACGTGCGGGCGACCACGATCAACGAGGAAATGAAGATCGCCGCGGCGCATGCGATTGCGCAACTGGCGCGCGAACCGGTGCCCGAAGAAGTCGCCGCAGCTTATGGCAAAAGCCAGCAGTTCGGGCTGGATTACATCATCCCCGCGCCGTTCGATCCGCGGCTGATGGACCTGGTCTCATCGGCTGTGGCCAAAGCCGCGATGGACACCGGGGTGGCGCAGAAACCGATCGAGGATTTCGACGCATACCGCACCAGTCTTAAAGCGCGGCTTAACCCCACTACTTCGGTGCTGACGCAGGTTTATGACGCGGTCAAAGCCAATCCCAAGCGGATGATCTTTGCCGAGGGCGAGAACGAGATCGTACTGCGCGCAGCGATCCAGTACCGCGATTTCGGCTATGGCGAGCCGGTGCTGGTTGGCCGGACCGAGGCGGTGCTGGCCAAGCTGACCGAGCTGGGGGTGAGCCAGCCTGACAGCTTCCACATCGAAAACTCGGCGATCAGCATCTATGTGCCCGCGATGGTCGAGCTCTTGTACGAGCGGCTGAAACGGCGCGGATTTATGGAGCGCGACGTCAAGCGGATGGTCAACCAGGACCGCAATATCTTTGCCTCGCTGCTGCTGAAGCTGGGGATCGGCGATGCGATGGTGACGGGGATGACCCGCACGTTCGCACAGACCATGCGCGAAGTACGCCAGGTGCTCGATCCGCAGGAAGGCCGCTTGCCGTTCGGGATCCACTTGATGATCGGCAAAAATTACACCGTGTTTCTGGCCGATACGACAGTCAACGAGCGGCCCAGCGCGCATGATCTGGCGGTGATCGCCAAGGAAACTGCGGCGGTCGCCCGGCGGCTGGGCCACGAGCCACGGGTCGCGTTCCTGTCCTATTCGACCTTCGGCAATCCGCCGGGGCGTTATCTGGAAAACATCCGCGATGCCGTCGCGCTGCTCGATGCCGAGCAGCCGGGGTTCGAATACGAAGGCGAGCTGGCACCGGATGCCGCGCTTAACCCGGCGGTGATGAAGAATTATCCGTTCAGCCGGTTGTCCGGCCCTGCCAACGTGCTGGTCATGCCGGGGCTGCAATCGGCCAATATCTCGGCCAAGCTGCTGCGCGAGCTGGCGGGCAATGCCACCATCGGGCCGATGCTGATCGGGATGGAAAAGCCCGTGCAGATCGCCCCGATGACTGCGATTGCGCCCGATGTGCTGACGCTGGCAGTGCTCGCCGCCGCTGGCATCGTGGGTTAGCTGGGCTGGGTTAGCCGGGGCGCGCTAACCCCAGGCGCGATAAACCCCATACAGGCTGGTCGCCGTCAGCACGATCCCGACCAGCACCAGCATCACCTTGGGATCGAAATGCTTGGCCGCCCAGGCCCCGATCGGTGCGGCCATCAGTCCGCCGATCAGCAAGCCCAGCGTTGCTCCTGCCACATCGGCAAAGCCCAGATGCCAGATGAACGCGGCCGAGACCGATACAGTCAGGAAAAATTCGACCGTGTTGACCGTGCCCACCACCTTGCGCGGATCGGCACCCTGAATCAGCAGATTTGAGGTTACCACCGGACCCCAGCCGCCGCCGCCCGCCGCATCGAGAAACCCGCCGAACAAACCCAGGGGCGCGATAAATTTGGCGTCGCGCAGCTTGGGCGGATAGAATAAGCCGCGGATCAGGATGTAAATGCCTATCGCAGAAAGATAAATCAGCACGAACGGCTTCACCACGGCGGCATCGATCGAGGTCAGGACATAAGCGCCGAGCACGCCGCCGATCACGCCAGGTATCAACAGTTGAAAGAACAGCCGCTTATCAACGTTGCCGTGGAGCAGGTGGCTGATCCCGGATACCGCCGTGGTGAAGCATTCGACCAGGTGCACACGCTGCGAGGCGAGCGCGGGCGGCACGCCCAGCACCCCCACCAGCAGGGTGTTGGAAATCACCCCGAACGCCATACCCAGCGCGCCATCGACCAGTTGCGCTGCAAAGCCGACTCCGATGAACGGCAGCAGCGCAACCAGATTGAAATGCGAAAAGTCCATCACTGCGCTCCGGGCTAATCCAGATCAGGTGAATAGGGCTCGGGAGGCTGCGGCTCGACAAAGAAATTCGCCGCTGCAACAAATCCAAACCATCGCGGCGGCGGCTAGCGGCAGGGCCGGTCGTTTAGCGAACAGCCAAAGTCCGCGCGCCGCGCAATCTGACTGCGGCTTGTTTCGGCAGTTTGACGCAGCGCGCTTCAACCAGCGGAAAGTCCGCGCGCAAGGCAAAATCGCTCGACAGCGCGGGCTCAACCTGTGCCCGGCATTGCGCCGCCGCGCTATAAGCCGGGGCGTCGTAGGCAAGGCGCTGGCAGGCAGTGCCATCGTCCGCACAACCAAACATCAGCAAAGTGTAAACGGCGATCGACATGGCACGGCTCCTTGCGGAATTAACCGGCCAGCCGCGACATCGTTCCCGCGAACTGGCTGCGGTGCTCCGTCAATCGCGCCGCCTAAATCGGAAGTACCAGACTTCGTGGCCATAGACGTTGCGCGCTTTGGCTTCGTAGCGGGTTTCGGGCCAGCCGGCCGGGCGGCGCTGAAAGTCCAGCGGTCCGCCGCACAGCCAGTCGAATTTATTCGAGTAACGGCGCATCACCATCAGCGCATGGCGCACATAAACCGCGTGATCGGTCCCGAACCGGAACTCCCCACCGGGTTTCAATTTGGCCGCGAACAGCGCGAGCGGGCCGTCGTTCATCATCCGCCGTTTGGCATGACGCGCCTTGGGCCAAGGATCGGGATGGAGCAGATACAGGAAGCTGAGCGAACCATCGGGAATACGCCGCAGTACCTCAAGCGCATCGCCGTGGTGGATCCGCACGTTGCCCAGCGGCGGGTGTGCGCCATTATCGCCATCGACATGCATCAACGCCTGCGCCACCCCGTTCAGGAATGGTTCGGCACCGATGAAGCCGTGATCGGGCAGCATGTCAGCGCGCGCCGCCATGTGCTCGCCGCCGCCAAACCCGATCTCGAAATGCAGCGGGCGGGGACTGCCGAACAGCGTCTCAGCGGTGATGTCGCCGTCCGTTGGCATGGCAATGCGCGGCAATAGCGTATCGACCAGGCCTTGCTGGCCAGCGCGCAACGGCTTGCCTTTGGAGCGGCCATAGAGCCGATTGATCGTGGTCGGATCGCCGGATTTGTGCGCGGTCATGGCGCCGCCCTTAGCTCGCAGCGCGGCAGCGCGCTACTACCCAAAACCAAACCGGCCCGCCGGTTAGGGCGGGCCGTGGAGGTGACGGTTTCAGGGGTAAGGTTAAGCGGCTTGCGCTTCTTCGCCCGGATCGCGCAGCACATAGCCGCGGCCCCAGACGGTTTCGATATAGTTTTCGCCGTTGCAGGCATGCGCCAGTTTCTTGCGCAGCTTGCAGATAAATACGTCGATGATCTTGAGCTCG
>JANMBA010000330.1:0-4763 GCA_031360105.1 Novosphingobium sp. | reverse complement strand
TTGATGACGCCGATCTTGCTTTCGCCGAAGCCCGTCAGGATTACGTCGAATTCGGTCTTTTCTTCAACCGCTTCGGCCGCAGCGCCGCCGCCAGCCGGAGCTGCCACGGCAACTGCAGCAGCCGCCGAAACGCCCCATGCTTCTTCGAGTGCCTTGGCCAGATCAGCGGCTTCAAGGACGGTGAGCTTCGAAAGTTCTTCAACCAGTTTGGCGATATCGGCCATGATGTTTAACTCCTGCAAATGTTGGTCCGGGGAAAGTCCCGGAAAATCTTACAAAACGTCTGTTCAGGCTGCCTTGGCGTAAGCGCCAAAGACACGCGCCAGCTTGGCCGCCGGAGCGGTAACGAGCTGGGCGATCTTGGTCGCCGGGGCCTGGACCAAACCGATGATCGTGCCGCGCAGTTGATCCAGCGAAGGCATCGAGGCGAGCGCCTTGATCCCATCCGCATTCAGCACCAGCGCGCCCATCGATCCGCCGACGATTTCGAGCTTGTCGTTCGTCTTGGCGAATTCCACGACTGCCTTGGCGGCAGCCACCGGATCGACCGAAGAGGCGATCGCGGTCGGGCCGGTGAGCATGTCACCAATCCCGGCATAGTCTGTGTCCTTGATAGCAAGCCGAGCAAGACTGTTCTTGGCCACCTTATACGATGCACCGGCATCGCGAATCTTTCCGCGCAAGGCAGTGGACTGAGCCACCGTCAAGCCGAGGTTGCGGGCGATAACCACCACGCCAACTTCGCTGAAGACCGCGTTGAGCGATGCGACCGATTCGGCTTTCTGCGAACGATCCATGCCTAACTCCTTCAAAATGACCGCGAAGAGAATGCCCCCGCGCGGCCGGCTACATTGTCCATGGCGCAACTGCACCACGGGCGATTCCGTTCGAAGGGGAAGGAGGGCGAGGAAACCGCGCCAGGCCGGAACCGCACCACTGGCGAAGTTCCGAAGAAATCTCTGTCCCCGCCTAGGCTGCAAATTAAGGGAGGAACTCCCAGCAACTGTCTCGGACGGTTGACCACTGCGCAGGCGCATCAGTCGGAGCGGGCAATTAGCGGGGTTAGCGGCGGAGTCAAGCTTTGCGCGCCGCTTACCCTTTGTTAAGCATATCCTGCGATCCCCGCAGCATGACATTTGCAACGCTTACCGCGCCCGCTCTGCCCCGCTGGCTGACCCCCGCCCGGCTCGACCGGCTTGAACAGATCGCCATTGTCATTCTGTGGCTGTTTCTGGCGCGGCGGGTCTATACCGCCGCTAACCCGCTTGCGCCGCTGATCATGGTGGCCGAAACAGCAGTGGTGATCTTCGTCCTGGCGCGCCGCCCGACCGAAGCCATATCGCTGCGGCTGGGCGATTGGATGCTGGCGATCACTGCAACTTTTACTCCGATGCTGATCCAGCCGGTCGATACCCCGGCGGCGCTGCACGCGCTGATCCCGCTCGCTGTCGGCTTGGCGGTGGCTGGCAATTGCGTCCAGCTCGCGGCCAAGATGTTCCTGCGCCGCAGCTTTGGGATCGCGCCCGCCAATCGCGGCGTCAAAACTGACGGCATGTATAAACTTGTGCGCCATCCGATGTATGCGGGTTACTTGCTGGTCCACATTGGCATCCTGATCTTGATGCCGACCGTGCTCAATTTCGTGATCTATGCGATCGGCTGGTGGGCCCAGATCCTGCGGTTGCTGGCCGAAGAACGCCTGCTGAGCGAAGATCCCGCGTACCGCGTGCTGATGACCCAGACCCGCTGGCGGCTGATCCCCGGCATCTTCTGACAAGTTTCACCCTGTGGGGGGCGAAGCGAAAGGGCGGCACTTCCGGGGGGAGTGCCGCCCTTTCGATGTTCAGCTTAGCCGGGCGTAAACTCGAGCAAATCACCCGGCTGGCAGTCGAGTGCCTGGCAGATTGCTTCGAGCGTGGAAAAACGGATCGCCCGCGCCTTGCCGGTCTTCAGGATCGAGAGGTTGGCGAGGGTAATGTCGACCCGTTCGGCGAGCTGGGTCAGGGTCATGCGGCGATTGACGAGTAGCGCATCGAGCTTAACTCCGACCGGCATTAAACGGTCCCTTCAAGTTCTTCGCGCATATCTGCGCCATGCTCGAAAATTCGGGCCAATACATACATCAGCAGCGCGGCAAGCCAGCCCGTAAGCGCTGGGCTCCAGCCGAATTGCTGCTTGGAAATAATCGATGCTTTCATAAGACCAATACCTGAGAACAGGTCGAGCACCTGAATAATCAGCAGAGCTAGGCCAATCTGCCGCAACCTTGCGGCATTTTCGCGGACGAAGGGATTTCCTTCGCGCGCGCTGACCACAATCGCGCAGGTGCGGGCGAATATTCGATGGACTGCAAAGGCGACCGGCACCATCAAGGTAGCCTCCAGCACTAGGATTTCGGTCAACGCTGCTCTCCCGTCTGGTCCATACCGCAGCTCCAGCAGCGAAAGCAGGCGCGGGCCGTAGGGCAGCACGAATAGTCCAAGGACGAAAAGCGCGAACAACCCTGCAATTAGCCAGTTAAGCACATTGAGCCCCTTTAGAAGGGCCGTCGTCTTGTTCAGCATTTTGCATCTCCCATCTGCTAGTTCGACCATATTGATATTCGATAACTCAATTCCAGCATATCGTCAATCAATAATATTGAAAAACGATATCACGTGCGATTTGACAATCCAACATGCGCTTCGTATATGCCCATTTCGCTCGGTGCTTCGAGCAAGGCGGGTCCATGCGCGGGGATCTGCCACGAAGGGAGGCACCGGGTTTTCCGACTGACGCAAGGCTGCGGGCTGGGGCACCCTTTTTAGGGTGCCAATAGCCATGCGGCCTTTATTGCGTCCGGCGGGCCACACACCGCGCGTGGCATTATTTTACGCCGACTTTCGGCGCTCAAGCAAAGAGGCAGTACCTTCATGGTCAAGCAGGCTTCCACTCCGCTCCCCGGCGCGCGCGCCGCTGCGAAGAAGCGCATCCGCAAGATCTTCGGCGATATTCACGAAGTCGTGAAAATGCCGAACCTGATCGAGGTGCAGCGCGAGAGCTATGAGCAGTTCCTGCGCTCAGACCCATCGATCGGTTACATCTCGGGGCTGGAAAAGACGCTGCGGTCGGTCTTCCCGATCCGCGATTTTGCTGGCACCAGCGAGCTCGATTTCGTGCATTATGTGCTCGAAGACCCAAAGTACGACACCACTGAATGCCGCCAGCGCGGGATTACCTATGCCGCGCCGATGAAGGTCACGCTGCGGCTGATCGTGTTCGAGGTGGATGCCGAAACCGAAACCCGCTCGGTGCTCGATATCAAGGAGCAGGACGTTTACATGGGCGACATGCCGCTCATGACTGACAATGGCACGTTCGTGATCAACGGCACCGAACGCGTGATCGTCAGCCAGATGCACCGTAGCCCAGGCGTATTGTTCGATCATGATCGCGGCAAGACGCATTCATCCGGCAAATATCTGTTCGCCGCGCGGGTCATCCCGTATCGCGGTTCGTGGCTCGATTTTGAATTCGACGCCAAGGACATCGTCAACGTCCGGATCGACCGCAAGCGCAAGCTGCCGGTCACCGCGCTGCTGCACGCGCTGGGGCTGGATGACGAAGCCATTCTGGCGCATTTCTATACCACGGTGATGTGGAAGCGCGGCCAGGGCGGCTGGGTGCTGCCTTATGCGCCAGACCAGTGGCGCGGCCTCAAACCGACCTTCGACATTGTCGATGCCAAGTCGGGCGAAGTGATCTTTGCCAATGGCACCAAGATCACCCCCCGCGCGGCTAACAAGGCTGAAAAGGACGGCCTGACCGACCTACTGATCCCGACCGAGGAAATCTTCGGGCGCTATGCCGCGCACGATCTGATCGACGAGGCTACTGGCCGGATCTGGATCGAATCGGGTGAAGAAGTTTCGCCGGAAAACCTCGACATGCTCGACAAGGCCGGGATCGATCAGCTCGAACTGCTCGATATCGATCACGTCTCAACCGGGCCGTGGATCCGCAACACGTTGCAGGCCGACAAAGCTCCTGACCGCGATCACGCGCTGGCCGATATCTACCGGGTGATGCGCCCGGGTGAGCCGCCGACGCGCGAAACCGCCGAGGCACTGTTCGAAGGCCTGTTCTTCGATGCTGACCGCTATGACCTGTCGGCCGTGGGCCGGGTCAAGCTCAACATGCGGCTCGCGCTTGACGCCGAAGACACCGTGACCACCTTGCGCACCGAGGATATCCTTGCCGTGGTCAAGGAACTGGTCAACCTGAAGGACGGCAAGGGCGAGGTCGACGATATCGATAACCTCGGCAACCGCCGCGTCCGTTCGGTTGGTGAGCTGCTGGAAAACCAGTACCGCGTCGGGCTGCTGCGGATGGAACGCGCGGTCAAAGAGCGGATGAGCAGCGTCGATGTTTCGACTGTGATGCCTAACGATCTGATCAACGCCAAGCCGGCCGTGGCCGCTGTGCGCGAATTCTTCGGCTCCTCGCAGCTGTCGCAGTTCATGGATCAGACCAATCCGCTGTCCGAAGTGACGCACAAGCGCCGCGTTTCGGCCTTGGGCCCAGGCGGTCTGACCCGCGAACGCGCGGGCTTTGAAGTCCGCGACGTTCACCCGACCCATTATGGCCGGATTTGCCCGATTGAAACGCCAGAAGGCCCGAACATCGGCCTGATCAACTCGCTGTCGACCTTCGCCCGCGTCAACAAGTACGGCTTTATCGAAACGCCGTACCGCAAGGTGATCGACGGCAAGGTGACCGCTGAT
>JANMBA010000299.1:0-1686 GCA_031360105.1 Novosphingobium sp. | reverse complement strand
CGGCGGGCACATGCAGAACATGGGCGAAGGCCCGCCGGTGCAGCGCACTTGCGCCGCCGCTGATCGCACCGGCCACGCGATGCTCCACGCGCTCTATCAGCAGAGCCTGAAGTACGACGCCGACTTCTTCATCGAATACTTTGCGATCGACTTGATCATGGATGGCGGCAAATGCGTCGGCGTGATTGCGCTGTGCATGGACGATGGCTCGATCCACCGCTTCCGCAGCCACGCGGTGGTGCTGGCGACCGGCGGTTATGGCCGGTGCTATTTCACCGCCACCAGCGCGCACACTTGCACCGGCGACGGCGGCGGGATGGTACTGCGCGCCGGGCTGCCGCTGCAAGACATGGAATTCGTCCAGTTCCACCCGACCGGGATTTACGGCGCGGGCGTGCTGATCACCGAAGGTGCGCGCGGTGAGGGCGGCTATCTGACCAATTCCGAAGGCGAGCGGTTCATGGAACGCTATGCCCCTTCGGCCAAGGACCTCGCCAGCCGCGATGTCGTCAGCCGCTCGATGGCGCTGGAAATGCGCGAGGGGCGCGGGGTCGGCCCGAACGGCGATTATATCAACCTCCACCTCGATCATATCGATCCCAAGGTGCTGGCCGAGCGCCTGCCCGGGATTACCGAGAGCGGCAAGATCTTCGCGGGCGTCGATCTCACTCGCCAGCCGCTCCCGGTGTGCCCGACGGTGCATTACAACATGGGCGGAATTCCCTGCAATTACCACGGCGAGGTGATGACCATCGGCGCGGACGGCAACCCCGAAACCGCGGTTCCTGGGCTGTTCGCGGTGGGCGAGGCGGCCTGCGTTTCGGTCCACGGCGCGAACCGGCTCGGCTCGAACTCGCTGATCGATCTGGTGGTGTTCGGCCGTGCGGCGGGGCACCGGCTGAAAGAGCTGATCGTGCCGGGCAGCGCCCACGCCGAGCTGCCCAAGGACAGCGCCGAGCTCGCGCTCGGCCGGCTCGACCATTTCCGCAATGCGGCGGGCGGCTCGCCCACTGCGGCAATCCGGCTCGAAATGCAGCGCACCATGACTAAGGGCTGCGCGGTGTTCCGCGATGAAGCCCTGATGGCACAAGGCAAAGCCGACCTCGCCAAGACTTACGCGCGGATGCAGGACATTCAGGTCACTGACCGCTCGCTGATCTGGAATTCGGACCTGGTTGAAACGATGGAACTCGACAACCTGATCGCGCAAGCCAGCGTAACGATGGCCAGCGCGCACAACCGCAAGGAAAGCCGCGGCGCCCACGCGCACGAAGACTTCCCAAAGCGCGACGACAAGAACTGGATGAAGCATACGGCGGCATGGTTCGACGGCTGGGGCGGTCAGGGTGGCGCGGTGAAGATCGATTACCGCCCGGTGCACGAATATACGCTCACGGATGATGTGGAGTACATCAAGCCGAAGAAGCGGGTTTATTGAGAGTGCGAGGCCTAATTCTAGTCATTCTTGGTGCGATTGTAGCAGCCCCCGGATGGCAAGAATTTCTGGCCAGAGCCTCGCTGGAGCGCCCGTTTGTGTGGGTTGGCGTTGCCCTGTCTGTCATTGGCGGCATTCTGCAGTATTACGATTCACGCCCGTATGAGTATAAATTTCGATCATCAGACTGGGCGCTAGAAACTGACGGCTATTCAATTGCGGTCCCCGCGACAAAGCATCGAAAGGGGATG
>JANMBA010000295.1:0-2876 GCA_031360105.1 Novosphingobium sp. | reverse complement strand
ATCGTCGCGGCGGCCAAGGAGGTCAACCTCTCGGTTCCCCTGGTGGTCCGGCTTGAGGGGACCAATGTGGCAGAAGGCAAAGCGATCCTCGAAAATTCCGGACTGCCGATTGTCTCGGCCAGCGATCTGGGCGATGCAGCGGCAAAGATCGTCGCCGAAGTGAAAAAAGTCGCTTGATAACGGTGGAGTTGACGTTTCCGTAAACGTCAACTAAGCGCCGCGATGCAATTCAATGGGAAAGGCTGAATCAGCATGAAAGCCCTGGTCTGCGTAAAGCGCGTGATCGATTATAACGTGAAGCCGCGGGTTAAATCCGACGGCACCGGTGTCGATCTTGCCAATGTCAAAATGAGCATGAACCCGTTCGACGAAATCGCGGTCGAAGAAGCCATTCGCCTGAAGGAAAAAGGCGTTGTTTCGGAAATCGTGGTCCTTTCGGTCGGGCCAGCCAAGGCCGCTGAAACGCTGCGCACCGCGCTGGCGATGGGCGCGGACCGGGCGGTGCTGGTGCAACTGGATGACGGGATTGATGCCGAACCGCTCGCGGTCGCCAAGATCGTCAAGGGCGTGGCCGATGAAGAAGCCCCCGGGCTGATCATCACCGGCAAGCAGGCGATCGACGACGATGCCAATCAGGTCGGCCAGATGGTCGCCGCCTTGATGGGCCGCCCGCAAGGGACTTTCGCTAACGAGATTGCGGTTGAAGGCGATTCGATCGTGGTCAAGCGCGAAGTCGATGGCGGGCTTGAGACGGTCAAGCTGACCCTGCCCGCAGTGGTCACCACCGATCTTCGCCTGAATGAGCCGCGCTATGCCTCGCTGCCCAACATCATGAAAGCCAAGGCCAAGCCAATGGCGATCAAGGCCCCGGCTGATTACGGCGTGGACATTACCCCGCGGCTCAAGACGCTCAAAGTCAGCGAGCCGCCGATGCGGGTGGCCGGGATCAAGGTGGCCGATGTCGATGCATTGGTGGCCAAACTCAAGGAACTGGGAGTCGGCGCATGAAGACGCTCGTTTGGGTCGAACACGATAATACTGCGGTCAAGGATGCCACGCTGGCAGTGGTCACCGCCGCAGCGCAACTGGGCGAAGTTCACCTGCTGGTCGCCGGATCGGGCTGCGCAGCCGTGGCTGACGAAGCCGCCAGGATTGCCGGCGTGGGCAAGGTCCACCTCGCCGACGACGCGGCCTATGCCAATGCGCTGGCCGAAAACGTTGCGCCGCTGGTGGCCAGCCTGATGAGCCACCACGACGCGTTCCTCGCGCCCGCCACCACCACCGGCAAAAATGTCGCCCCGCGCGTTGCCGCGCTGCTCGATGTGATGCAGATCTCGGACATTCTCTCGGTTGAAGGGCCCAAAACCTTCACCCGCCCGATCTATGCCGGCAACGCCATCGCCACGGTTGAATCGAGCGATGCCAAACTGGTGATAACCGTGCGCGGCACCGCCTTTGCCAAGGCGGCGGCGAGCGGTGGTTCGGGCACGGTCGAAGCCGTTGCAGCGACTGGCGATTCCGGCACCTCCAGCTTCATCGGTTCGGAAATCGCCAAAAGCGAACGTCCCGAATTGACCAGCGCCAAAATCATCGTCTCAGGTGGGCGCGCGCTCAAGGATGCGGACACCTTCAAGTCGGTCATCTTCCCGCTCGCCGACAAACTCGGCGCGGCCGTCGGCGCCAGCCGCGCGGCGGTCGATGCGGGCTATGTCCCCAACGATTATCAGGTCGGCCAGACCGGCAAGATCGTCGCCCCGGCAGTGTATATCGCAGTCGGCATCTCGGGCGCGATCCAGCATCTGGCGGGGATGAAGGACAGCAAGATCATCGTCGCGATCAACAAGGACGAAGACGCGCCGATCTTCCAGGTGGCCGATGTCGGTTTGGTCGCGGACCTGTTCAACGCGGTGCCGGAGCTGACCGGCAAGCTGTAGGGCGGCGGTGAGTATGCGTTTTGTCGCATCTTTCGGCGCCGCCGCGCTGGCGATCGCCGCTGCAACTAGTGCCGCAGCGAAGACGCCGGTGCCCATCGCGCTCGAGCCCAGCAGCCCGTGGCAAATGGATTACGGCGACAGCGCATGCACACTGGCGCGCGCCTTTGGTACGGGTGATCAGAAAATCATCCTGAAACTGACGCGCTACCAGCCGACCGATTACTTGCAATTGACAGTGTATGGCGCACAGCTGAAAAGTGCTGGCCGCATGTCGAAGCTGGCGGTCTCTTTTGGCGCGGCCAGCCCGGGGGATGCCAATTTTGCGGTGAACGGAATGGCCGGAACGCTGCCCATGATCATGGGACCGGGCTATCGCCTGGCGCCAGACACCAGCACCGATCCCGAGGCGCCGTCCCCGATCAGTCCAGCCACCGAAGCGGCAATCGATGGCATGACGTTCAAGCAGGATCATGGGCCGACCTTTGCACTGCATCTACAGAAGATGGGCCGGCCAATGGCGCTGATGCGCGACTGCACCGATAAATTGGTGGCGAGTTGGGGCTATGACCCGGCCCAACAAAATGCGCGCCAGGCTCCGCCCAAACCAAAGACGAGCCCGGCATACTGGGCGACTTCAGCCGATTATCCGCAAGCGCTTCTATCCAAGAACGTAATCGGCATCATCAGTTTTCGTCTTGAAATTGATCCGTTGGGCAAGGTGACCGGCTGCCATATTCTTTCGGCCACCAAACCCGAAGGCTTTGCCGATCTCACATGCGGACTGCTGCTGAAACGCGCGCGGTTCGTGCCCGCGATTGGCGCAGACGGCGCACCGATGGCGTCGTATTACGTCAACACGGTCAACTGGTTAGTGCCCTAATGGGCGCGCACACATAAAACCGCAGCGGGCGGTAGTCCTTGCCATTGCGCTGCCCGTACCAC
>JANMBA010000250.1:0-3802 GCA_031360105.1 Novosphingobium sp. | reverse complement strand
CGGGAGCCAGGAGACCTGCCGATGACCGTCGTTCCGCAGCCGGGCGGGGTGTACCGGGTGCAAGCAGGGCCGCGCGAATTCGTGCGCGTCCTCCGCCTTGAACGGCATTCGTTCAAGTGTGGAGAATATTGCGTGAAATATTTGTTATTATTGAGTTGTTCGCTGGTTTTCGCTGCGCCTGCGTGGGCGCAGGAGATCGTTACATCCGACATTGCCAATGACCCGGAATTTGTAACGACCTTGATCACTGTCACCGCGACGGGATCGAAATCGTCAATTCAACAGGTTGGCCAATCGATCACCGTCATCAACGCCAAGGAACTCGCTACAGTCCAGGGCCCCGACCTGACCCGCGTACTCGAACGTCTGCCCGGCGTGTCCTTCGCGCGCAGCGGCGGGCTTGGCAGCCAGACCAGTCTGTTCGTGCGCGGGGCCAATTCGGAGCAACTGCTGGTGCTGATCGACGGCGTGCGGGTTGAAGACACCGCTGCACCATCGGGCGGATTCGACCTCGGCACGCTGCTGTCGGGCGGGGTCACCCGGATTGAACTGCTGCGCGGTTCCAACAGCCTGGCCTGGGGCTCGGACGCGATTGGCGGGGTGTTGGCGGTGACCACCGACACAAGTTCCGGCGCGCGCGGCTCGCTGGAATACGGCGCGCACGATACGCTCGACGCCAATGCCAGCCTTGGCCTGAATGGCGAGCGCTATGACCTGGGACTGTCGGGCGGATACACCCGCAGCGATGGGATTTCGGCCTTTGCCGGGGGCAGTGAGGCCGATCCATTCCGCCAGTGGCACGTCAATGGACGGGCCTCGGCCAATCTGACCGGCGATTTCAAGCTGGTCGCCGCCGGGCGTTATGCCGACAGCAAGATCGATTTCGATGGGTATCAGTTCGTCTTTCCATACGCCTTTATCGACACCCCAGAATACCAGACCACCAAGCAGGGTTCGGGCCGGGTGGGCTTTGAATATTCAGGCAATGCCTTGAACCTGGCGGGCGGGGTCGCGCTGTCCGACACGCGCCGGGCTTACTATGATCCAACCTACGGCACCGCGCCGAACTTCAACACCGAGGGCCGTTCGGTCCACGCCAATCTGACCGGGCGCGCTGACCTGACTCAGAACTGGAGCCTCGACTTCGGCGGCGATGCCGACTGGTCGCGGTTTTCGACCACTTTCGATCCGCGCCAGACCGCGCGGATCATCGGCGCACACGCCTTGCTCGGCTACCACGGTGAGCGGCTCAATCTGACTGCAGGCGCGCGGATTGACGACCATGACCGGTTTGGCAGCCACACCACCCTGGGCGCCAACGGCAGCTTCGATCTGGGCAATGGCTGGCGGCTGCGCGGATCATGGGGGCAGGGGTTCAAATCCCCGACCCTCAACCAGCTTTATGGCTATGGCGGCAATGTCTCGCTCGACCCAGAAACCAGCGAGGCGTATGATGCCGGGATCGAACTGGGTGACCGCAACGCCCGATTCCACCTTTCCGCCACCGCGTTCCGCCGCGATAGCTCCAATCTGATCGATTACCGCAATCCTACCGGCTATTTCAACGTGAGCCGCGCTCGCGCGCAGGGGGTTGAACTGGAAGGCTCGGCGCGGATCGACGGCAACTTCTCGGTGTCAGCCGCCTATACCTACGTTGAGACGACCAACCGCCTGACCGGCAAAGACCTGGCCCGCCGCCCCCGGCAGCTGGCCAGCGTTTCAGCCGACTGGACCACACCGCTGCAGGGGCTGAAGGTTGGAGCCGATGTACGGCTGGTCGGTGATAGCTTCGATGATCGCGGGAACCTCACCGCGCTTGATGGCTACGGCTTGCTGACGCTCCGCGCGGCGGTGCCGCTGGGGACGCATCTGGAGCTATATGGCCGGGTCGAGAATGTCACAGCTGCGCAGTATCAGACAGTCGCTGGCTACGGCACCTATGGCCGCTCGGCTTACGGCGGAGTTCGGGTGACTTGGTGAGACCACGCAAATCCTCCCCGAACCGGGGAGGGGGACCATCCGCAGGATGGTGGAGGGGTACATGCGGTGATCGCAACCTCGCGAGGTCGGGACCACCGGCCTGTACCCCTCCACCATGCAAGAGCATGGTCCCCCTCCCCGTGCCGGGGAAGATTCTTGTTGCGCTTGTTCCACTCCTCCTCGCCGCCTGCACCGCCGCACCGGGGCGGGAAGCGGCGCATCCCAGCATCGTCAGCCTGAACCCCTGCACTGACGCGATCCTCGCTGAAGTCGCCGACCCGGCGCAGATCGCGGGGCTGTCAAGCTACAGCAGCGATCCCGCCGCCAGTTCGATGGACGTGGTCACCGCGCGGCGCTTCGCCAGTGTCAGCGGCAGCGTTGAGGAGCTGGCCGCGCTGCACCCCGATCTGGTGATCGGCAGCACCTTCACCCCGCCCGCCAGCGTCAGCGCGATGGCGCGAATGGGGCTGCGCTTCGCGGCGTTCGGCGCGGCCAGCACAGTGGCCGAAAGCCAAGCGCAGGTGCGCGACATTGCCGCGCTGGCCGGGCATCCGGCGCGCGGCGCAGCACTGAATACGCGGATCGACGACGCGCTGGCGCTGGCCGCGCCGCCGCGGGGCGCTCCGGTTCCGGCGATAGTCTGGCAAGCGGGCGGAATGGTGGCGGGGTCGGGGACGCTGATTTCCGACCTGCTGGGCCGCGCCGGGTTCACCAATCTGGCCGCCGCGCGCGGGCTGCGCCAGGCCGACCTGCTGCCGCTCGAGGTGCTGCTGGCCGATCCGCCAAAGGTGCTGTTTGTCGCGGGCAAGGGGCGCGGCAACGAAGATCGCCTGCTCGCGCATCCGGCACTGCGCGGGCTGCGCGGCACCCTGCGCACCCCGCTCGATCCCGCGCTGCTGTGGTGCGGCGGGCCGACTATCGTGCGCACGGCGGCGCGGCTGGGCGGAGTGCGCAAGTCACTATGACCCGCCCCGTCACCCTCCTCCTGCTCGCATTAGCAGTCACCTTTCCGCTCGCGCTGCTGGCCGGCCGGGTGTGGATCAACCCGTTTGCCAGCCCGGTGCCCAACGCGCTGATTATCCTGACTGAGTTGCGCCTGCCGCGCGCGGTGCTGGCGCTGGTTGTCGGCGCGGGACTGGGTGCAGCAGGCGCGGCGATGCAAGGCTATTTGCGCAATCCGTTGGCCGATCCGGGGCTGTTCGGGATTGCACCCGGCGCGGCGCTGGGCGCGGTGCTCAGCTTCTGGACTGGCCTGGCGGGCACCCCGTGGCTGCTGCCGCTGTTCGCGCTGCTGGGCGCGGGCACCGCGATGGCGCTGCTCAGCTTGATCGCCGGGCGGGGCGGATCGGCGCTGCTGTTCACGCTGGCCGGGATGATCATCGCCAGTCTGGCCGGGGCCTTGATGAGCCTCGCGATCAGCCTGTCACCGACGCCGTTCGCCCTGTCCGAGATTGTCACTTGGCTGATGGGCGCGCTGAGCGATCGCAGCTGGAGCGACGTCGCCATTGCCGCGCCGCTGACGCTGGCGGGGATCGCGCTGCTGCTGCGCGCCGCGCGTTCGCTCGATGCGCTGACGCTGGGTGAGGCGACCGCGCGGTCGCTGGGGGTTGATCCGCGCCGCTTGCAATGGCTGATGATCGGCGGGATCGGGCTGACCGTGGGTGCGAGCGTGGCGGCGGCTGGGATCATCGGCTTTGTCGGGCTGATCGTGCCGCACCTGCTGCGCCGCTTCACCGATCGCCGCCCCTCGCAGTTGATTGTACCGAGCGCGCTGGCCGGGGCCTTGCTGGTGCTGGTTGCGGACGCGCTGTGCCGGGTGCTG
>JANMBA010000246.1:0-2360 GCA_031360105.1 Novosphingobium sp. | reverse complement strand
GCGCTCAGCCAGCCGCTGCCCGGCGGCATGATCCGGTAACTTTCAACCACCAGCCGCAGCCAGGTCAGATGCGCGCCTAGCCCTAGGAAAATGATCGTCAGCAGCACGGTGAAATACTGCCCGAGCGCGGGCGAATGGGTGCCGCTGATCGGATCGACGGCGGTGGCGATGCTCATCCCCATCGCGCCGCCGATCTGCTCGGCCGCCAGCACCGGGGCGGCGAATGACAGTTGCAGCACGAACCCCAGCGATAACCCGATCAGCGCCTCGCTGCATACGGTGAGCAAGCCGGGGAGGCTCAGCATGGCAGGCGGGACCGCCACCGGCACCCAGGTGCTGATCAGCAGCGCCACCGCGCCGCTGATCGCGATCCGCAGCTGCACCGGAACTGCGGCTGCGCTAAAGAACGGCGCGGCCAGCAACGCTGCGCCGATCCGGATCATGATAAACAGCAGCCGCCACAGCTCAGCCTCGGCCGCGCCAAACCCGAACGTGAAGCTGTTCATCGCGCGATTCCGGCGATGCGGGCGAAGATCTCGGTCATGAAATCACCGACCAGCGCCAGCATCGAAGCGCCGAACAACACCAGCACCAGCGCGATCACCAGCAACTTGGGCACAAAAGTTAGCGTCTGTTCATTAACCGAGGTCGCCGCCTGCACGATCCCGACCACCAGCCCAACCGCCAGACTGGCCAGCAGCACCGGCGCGGCCACCAGCGCGGTCACCCACAGCATCCGGTCAGCCAGCGACAGCAGCGCGGCGGTGTCATCCATTATCCGAAACTTGCCGCGAGGCTGCCCATCAGCATCGCCCAGCCATCGACCAACACGAACAGCAGCAACTTGAACGGTAGCGAGACGATGGTCGGGCTCATCATCATCATCCCAAGGCTCATCAGCACTGAGGAGATCACCAGATCGATCACCAGAAACGGCAGGTACAGCATGAACCCGATCTGGAACGCGGTCTTGAGCTCGCTGGTGACAAAAGCCGGGAGCAGGATTGAGAAGGGCACATCATCGGCCTGCGCGAACTTGGGCGCTTTGGCCATCTGGGCAAACATCGCGAGGTCTTTCTGGCGGGTCTGGCGGATCATAAAGCTGTGAAACGCTGCGCCGCCCGCACTGAACGCTTGCTCGGCGTTGATGCTGCCCGCTGCATAGGGCGCAATCGCCTGCGTGTTGAGCCGGTCAAGCGTCGGGGCCATCACGAACAGCGACAGGAACAGCGACAGCCCGATCAGCACTTGATTGGGGGGGCTTTGCTGGAGGCCCAGCGCCTGCCGCAAGATCGACAGCACCACCAGGATGCGGGTGAAGCTGGTCATCATCAGCAGCAGCCCGGGCAGCAACGTGAGCAACCCCATGACCAGCAGCAATTGCAGCGACAGTGACAGCCCCGGACCTTGCCCGGGGGACGCCTGCGCCAACGCCCGGTCCAGCGCGCCGGGGATCGCGCTTTGCGCGTGAGCGAGGGCGGGGATGAAGAGCAGGGTGAGGGCGAGAAGCCGCACAAGGCAGACTCCCCCTTTGGGGGAGGTGGGCCGCGGCAGGAGGGTCAAAGGGGGAGCATTCTGCCGGCAGTCCCTTACCGTCAGCGCTTCGCGCTGGCACCGCCGCCAGAGGCGGAGTTTCTTGAAAGGACTGCTCATTCGCTTACCTCCCGCGCGGGCGCTTCAGCCAGCCGGGTGAGCCCGGTGCGCGATACCGCGACCAGAATCTCGCGGCCGTGAAATTCGATCACCGCCAGTTTGAGCGTGGGTGAGAGCATCGTCGTCTCGATAATCCGCACCGATTTGGCCGCGCCGGAAGCCGCGCCGAATTTAGCCTGCATGCGTTGCGCCAGTTTAAGGCTGGCCCAGGCAAGCCCGGCGATCAATGGCAGCAGTACCAGCAACTTGAGCAGATACCAGATCATGCCGCTGCCTCGGCCGAGGCAGGTTCAGCCCCGATCAGTTCGATGACCTTGAGTCCGAAGCGGCCACCTTGCGCGATGATTTCGCCGCGACCGATCAACGTGCCGTTGACGTGGATATCGAGCAGTTCGTCGGTTAGCCGGTCAAGCATCACGACGCTGTCTTCGCCCAAGGCGAGCACGTCCTTCAGCGCCATGTGCGTGCGGCCGAGTTCGACCGACAAGCGGACGTCAACGTCCTTGAGCAGATCGAAACTGCGGGTGTGGATAGTCATCAAAATTCCCCTGAAATGTGCTCAGCCAGCCAGCTGCGTGAGCTGGACGGCAATGCGGTCATCCTGCGCGCCGATCGTGCCGCGCGCGATAATACTGCCGCCAATCGCCAGCGGGACCGCCCGGGCGATCGTCACCGGCAGCACGGTGCCGGGCACCATCGCGGCGATG
>JANMBA010000198.1:0-5829 GCA_031360105.1 Novosphingobium sp. | reverse complement strand
GGCCAAGTGGCCCAGCTTGCTGCGCGAAAACGAAGACCACCGCCATCGCCGGAACCACGATCAGCGCGGGCGGCCCCAGCAGCGGCACGAACCACACAAAACCGAATAGCGCGGCCAGCGACAGCACTTCAAGCAGCGCGGCAAACCGCAATTGCTGAGGCCGCAGCCGGTGGAACTGCCAGCATAGGAGTCCGCCCGCAAACCCGGTTACGCCGCGTTCCAGCGCGTTGCTGATGATCAGTTGGTTGACCCCGGCGAGCTGCAAAGCCAGCCCCGCCAGCCCGAGTGCATAAAACGCCGCCAGACCCACGTGGCGCGCACGGAAAGCCAATACCGCCAAGGCATAAAGCAGCAGTTCGATCGAGATGCTCCAGCTTACCCCGTTGTAATAATTATGCTTTATGGGGAAATATCCATCGAGCAGCAACGCCGCCCGCAGCAGATGGCCCGGCGAGTGGACCCCAGTAAACGGCGCACGGAGATTAAGTCCGCTCGGTCCGAAACCCCACGCGGCCAGTTCCAGCGCGAGGAACGCCGCGACCATAAACAAGTGCAGCGGCACCACCCGCCCCAGCCGCAACAGCGCGAAGCGGCGGACCGAAAAGCTGTCTGCCAGGCGCTCGCCATAGCTGGCCGCGATCACGAACCCGGAGATGACGAAAAAGAGATCAACAAACAGGCTGCCGGCCTCCGCCAGCGGCAGCACTGCCAAGCCATTGGTGGCAGGCAGATGGTGCAGCAGCACCCCCAGCGCTGCGATCCCGCGCAGCGAATCGAGCGCGGTGAAGCGGTGGGTACCCCCTACTTGGGTGTTTACCACCAGCGCTCGGGCTGTGCGACAAACCCGGCGCGTTGTTCGATTGCCAGACCGGCATTAAGCACGCCTTGCTCATCAAACGGTCGCCCGATCAGTTGCAGGCCCAGCGGAAGTCCTTCGCGGTTCAAACCCGCCGGAACCGACATTGCGGGCAGGCCGGCCAGCGAGGCCGGGACTGCGAATACATCGTTCAGGTACATCGCCAGCGGATCGTCACTCTTTTCGCCGAGACCAAAGGCGGCGGTCGGCGCGGTCGGGGCGAGGATCACGTCACAGTTGGTAAAGGCTTCGGCAAAATCGCGGCTGATCAACGTGCGGACCTTTTGCGCCTGGGTATAATAGGCATCATAAAACCCCGCCGAGAGCACGTAAGTGCCGATTAGAATCCGGCGCTTGACCTCCGGCCCAAACCCGGCCGCGCGGGTGGCAGCGTACATATCCTGCAGCCCTGCGCCTTCCGGAAGATCGCGCAAACCATAGCGCACCCCGTCATAGCGCGCGAGGTTGCTGGAGGCTTCGGCGGGGGCGATGATGTAATAGGCGGGCAGCGCATATTTGGTGTGCGGCAAGCTGATCTCGACGATCTCTGCGCCGGCATCCTTGAGCCAGGCGATGCCCTGCTCCCAGCTTGCCGCGACGTCCGCGTCCATCCCGTCCATGCGGTATTCGGTGGGCACGCCGACCCTCTTGCCGCGCATGTCGGCGTTCAGGCCCGCTTCCCACTGCGGCACCGGCAGATCAAGGCTGGTCGCATCCTTGGGATCGAACCCGGCCATCGCTTCGAGCATGATCGCGCAGTCACGCACGTCGCGCGCCATTGGCCCAGCCTGATCGAGTGACGAAGCGAAAGCGACAATTCCCCAGCGGCTGCACCGGCCATAAGTCGGCTTGATCCCGCAAATGCCAGTAAAGGCGGCAGGTTGCCGGATCGAACCACCAGTATCGGTGCCGGTCGCTGCGGGGGCGAGCCGCGCCGCCACGGCGGTTGAGCTTCCGCCCGACGAGCCGCCAGGGGCCATTGCGGCGTTTCCGCCGTCTTTGCGCCGCCACGGCGAGATGACATTGCCGAAATAACTCGTCTCGTTCGACGAGCCCATCGCAAACTGATCGAGGTTGAGCTTGCCCAGCATCCCCGCGCCCGCATCCCACAGCTTTTGCGAAACGGTTGATTCGTATTCGGGAACAAAACCTTCGAGGATGTGACTGGCGGCGGTGGTCTGCACACCTTTGGTCGCGAACAGGTCTTTCATCCCGATCGGCACTCCGCCCATCAAGCCCAGCGGCTGACCGGCGGCGCGGCGCGCATCGGTGTTCTGCGCGGCAGCGAGCGCCATATCAGGTGTAGCGATGATGAACGCGTTGAGCGCGCCGGCGGCAGCGACGTTGGCGTTGAACGCGGTTGCCACTTCGACCGCAGAAAAATCGCCTGCGGCCACGCCAGCGCGGATCGCGGCGACACCCAGAGCTGTAAGGTCAGTCATCCAACCTTCCCTCCCGCAGGCGGGAGGGAAACCTGAAGCCCATGCCTGAACTCATCACTCGATCACCTTGGGCACGCCGTAAAACCCGTCCATTGCGGCAGGCGCATTGGCCAGCACCGCTGCCTGCTTGCCGCCGCCGGTGAGCGGATCGGGATCGATCACATCGGCGCGCAACCGCAGGTGATTCGTGATCACCGCCGTCATCGGCTCCACCCCGCTGACATCGACTTCGCCAAGCTGTTCGATCCAGGCGAGGATCCCGTTCAATTCGGGGACCATCGCCGCAAGCTCCGCTTCGCTCACCTTGATGCGGGCCAGCGCAGCGATTTTGGCCACGGTAGCGGTATCAACCGACATTGCGCTGTATCACCTTATTGCGGGTTACTTGGTTGCGGGTCCGGGGGCGGCTGGTTCCTGGCCCGGACCAGGCTGGCCCGGACCGCCCTTGCCAGCTGCGCCCTGTTGCTGCTGCATTTGCTGCATCATCATCTGCTGCTGCTCGTATTGATCGGCATTCATAAAGCCGAGCAGTTCGATATCGAAATAGAGGTCCGAATTGGCCGGAATGCCTTCGGGTGCCTGATCGCCGTAGCCCAGCTTCGCCGGGATCATCAGGCGATATTTGCCGCCCTTTTGCATCCGCAGCAGCGACCGCGAAAAGCCCGGGACAATCCCGCGCAGCGCCAGCGGGCCAGAAGCTTCGGGCTGGAACACCTTGTGGTTCTTCAGCTCACCCTTCAGCTTGACCATCGCCACATCGTCCATCGTCGGCGACGGGCCGGTCCCGGCGGTAATCGTGGTCAGCTGAATATCGGGCGGCAGGCTGGCCCAGACCAGGCCCGCAGCGCACAGCGCCACAAACAGCACCCCCAGCCACAATTTGGTCAGCACACCCTTGGCAATGGGCTGCAATGGTACGCGGGTAATCTCGGTCATGGGTTTCCCTGTCTGGTCATTTTGCCGCTGGCTCATTTCGCCAGATACGCAAAAGGGCGCGGAATTGAACCGCGCCCTCATGGCCTAACACGCGCCGCCGTTCAAGCGGGCATGCGGCTGCTACTTGATGCCGTCGCGTTCCATCCGCTTGCGGTCCATCTTGCGGGCGCGCCGCACCGCAGCGGCCTTTTCGCGGGCGCGCTTTTCCGATGGCTTTTCAAAGTGACGGCGCAGTTTCATCTCGCGGTAAACGCCTTCGCGTTGCAGCTTTTTCTTAAGTGCACGCAGGGCCTGCTCAACATTGTTGTCGCGGACGAGAATTTGCATAAACCGAACTACCTCAACTGCAAAAAGACGAGAACCCCGCGGCTGTTGAGTGCGGGGGAGCACCTTTAAATTCAAAAACGTCAGATGCACCCGAATCCAACAGGAACGGGGCGAACCGGGGGGCGGCTAGCACCGACTCGCCCCCTTGGCAAGCCTGACCGCGCCAAACCGGCGGCTAAATCGTCGTACGCAAGCCGTGCTTGCTGGACCCGCGCCGCTGACCTAATGCGGCCAGCGTGAACCCGCCATCTTTCTTTGCTGCATCGCTGCAGGTTGCGCTGGGCGGCGCGCTGGGTGCCTGGCTGCGTTATAGCGCTGGGCTGGCAGTGAGCCGCAGCTTGGGTCCGGTCGCGCAATTCCCGTGGGCCACGCTCGGCGTCAACGTAGTGGGCAGTCTGGCGATGGGGTTGCTGGCGGGCTGGCTCGCCCGGCAAGGCAGCGAAGGGGAAAGCTGGCGGCTGCTGCTCGGCGTCGGGCTGCTCGGCGGCTTCACAACCTTTTCGGCGTTCAGTCTGGAGCTTGCCTTGATGGTTCAGCGCGGCGCGCTGATCAGTGCCTTTGCCTATGCCGCGATTTCGGTTCTGGCTGGCCTCGCCGCCTTATTCGCCGGGCTGGCGCTGATGCGGGTGGCGGCATGAGCCAGGTGGTTCGCCAATTCACGGTCGCGCCCGACGATGACGGGATCCGGCTTGACCGCTGGTTCAAGCGAAACCTGCCCGATATCGGTTTCGCTACGATCAGCCGTTGGGCCCGGACCGGGCAAATCCGGCTGGATGGCAAGCGCGCCGATCCGGCTGACCGGCTGGTGGCGGGCCAAGTGCTGCGGGTGCCGCCAGGCGGCGATGCCCCGGCGATCAAGGGCCAACGCGAACGCAAGCCATTGACCCCCGAGCAGCGCGACCTGGCGCTCGATATGGTGATCCGCACCACCCCCAGCGCCTATGTGCTGAACAAGCCACCGGGGCTGGCCACGCAAGGCGGCAGCGGCACGTTTGAACATGTCGATGGACTGCTCGATGCGTTGGCGCAGGAAAGTGATCCGCGCCCGCGGCTGGTCCACCGGCTCGACAAGGATACTTCGGGCGTGCTGTTGATCGCGCGTACCCCGGGCAGCGCGGCGGCTTTCTCGAAGCATTTTTCGGGCCGGTCGGCGCGCAAGATTTACTGGGCGCTGGTGATTGGCGTGCCGACGATCGAGGACGGGCTGATCGAACTGCCGCTGGGCAAGCAGCCGGGCAGCGGCGGCGAAAAGATGATGGTCGATCAAAGCGAGCACGGCCAGAGCGCGCGCACCCGCTACCGCGTGATCGACCGGGCCGGAAACCGCGCCGCCTGGGTCGAGCTGCAACCGCTGACCGGGCGCACGCACCAGCTGCGGGTCCATATGGCGGCGATCGGCCACCCGATTGTCGGCGATGGCAAATACGGCGGCCCCGACGCGTTTCTGGCGGGCACGATCAGCCGCAAGATGCATCTCCACGCCCGGCGGCTGGTGATCCCCGCGCCCGGCGGCGATACGATTGACGTGACTGCTGACCTGCCCGATCATTTCGCCGCCAGCATGGCTGGTCTGGGCTTTGATGAGAGCGACGGCGCGGTGCTGCTCGGGCCGCCGCCCGCCCCGTCCAAAGAGGTCAAGAAGGCCGAGGCCAAGGCTCACGCCAAGCAATACCGCAAGGAACGCCGGGGCGAACGCCGCTCGCGCAGCAGTTCTGGCGAGCCAGTGCGTTCAGCCAGCTCGCGCAATGGCGCGCCCGAGCGCCCGGTCAAAAGCCGGGGACCGACCAAGGGCAAGGGCTCGCCCAAACCGGTCAAACGCTGATGCACCCCAACCCGGCCTTCCGCCACGGCGCGCGCGATGATGTCGGGCGGGCTTTGCTGGAAACGATGATCGATGAAGTCGGCTTCGGCATGGTTTTCGCGCAGACCCCCGATGGCCCGCGGGTGGCGCATGTGCCGCTGCTGGCACCGCGTCCGGGCATCGTCCAGTTCCACCTCGCGCGCGGCAATGCGCTGACCCGGCACCTCAATGGGATGACCGTGCTGGTGGTGATCAATGGCCCCGATGGTTACGTCAGCCCGCGCTGGTATGCCGATCCCGAGCAAGTGCCGACCTGGAATTATGTCGCGCTGGAATTGGAAGGCCGGGTCCGCCAGCTGGATGCCGCCGGGCTGCTCGCGCAGATCACCGCATTATCAGACCAGCACGAGGCCCGCGTTGCGGCGGGCACCCCGTGGACGATGGACAAATTGCCCGAGGCCAAATCA
>JANMBA010000147.1:0-1880 GCA_031360105.1 Novosphingobium sp. | reverse complement strand
CTGGTCAGCAGCACGCGCGGGCCCTCGGGCGCGGGGTCTTTGCGGTAGCGGTCAAACCGGTACTGCCCGGTGACCCAGCCAAGTAGCGCGGCGCCCGGCTCGCCGCTCGCCAATCGGTAAGTCCCGGCGGGCAAAACTTCGGCCAGCCGCGCCAGGCACCAGCATGACAGCTGAGCCGGGTTGGCCACGCCCGAAACCACAAACCAGCTGTCGCCCGCCGGGACCACGGCATAGGAATAGCCCTCGCCTGTGAACTTCTGCGCGGCCAGCGCGGCGCGCTGCCCGGCGGACAGGGTTTTGACGAAGGGCTCCAGCCCGGCCTTGTCGATCAGGTGGATCGCGGTGGCGGGCTGGGCTTTGTCGGGCTGGATCAAGGCGTGTTTGTCAGTCATGCCTGCCGCGATAGGCGCAATTGTGCTGGCAGGGAATCCCCATCCGCTTCAGCGGGCCAGCCAGCAGGCTCGCAATTTGCCCCGACCTGGCTTATGTGGGCACCCATGAACCTCTATCAGACCGTTACCGACGATGAGACCCTGCTGCGCGACGGCACGATCAAGCTGCACGGCCCCACTGCCTTTGCCGCGATGCGCAAAGCCGGGCGGCTGGCGGCGGAAATCCTTGATGCGCTGGTGGATCACGTCCAGCCCGGGGTAACCACCGGCGCGCTTGACGATATTGTGCGTGAAATGACGCTGGCGGGCGGCGCGGTTCCGGCAACGCTGGGCTACCGCGGTTATGCTCACAGCTGCTGCATTTCGATCAATCACGTGGTCTGCCACGGTATCCCGTCGGACAAAATGCTGAAGGACGGGGACATCGTCAATATCGATGTCACCCCGCTGCTGGATGGCTGGCATGGCGATACCAGCCGGATGTATCTGGTCGGCGATGTGTCCTTGAAGGCCAGGCGGCTGATCGATGTGACTTATGAATGCCTGATGCTGGGGATCGAGCACGCCCGCCCCGGTGCGCGGCTGGGGGATATCGGCGCGGCGATCCAGCACCATGCCGAGCGGCAGCGCTACGGCGTAGTCCGCGAATTTTGCGGGCACGGGGTGGGCCGCTTGTTCCACGATGCGCCCGAAGTGGTCCACGCTGCGCGCGCCGGGACCGGACCGGAATTGAAGCCGGGCATGTTCTTCACGATCGAACCGATGATCAACCTGGGCAAACCCGGGGTGAAGCTGCTCGAAGATGGCTGGACGGCAGTGACGCGGGATCGGTCTTTGTCGGCGCAGTTCGAGCATTCGATCGGGATTACCGAGACCGGGTGTGAGGTGTTTACTGCCAGCCCCAAGGGATTGGACCGGCCGCCTTATTTATAAATTGGTCCGCTCCATTTTTGGCGAATGCTACAAATGGGGACGACCTAAGAGCGCGCGCTTCTGATCGCTGCCCCTGCTGCAAACGGCGTGATCGCCAGCAGCACCAGACTCACCGCGCCGGTCAGCGCGAGACCAGCCTCACCGCCCGCCGAAAGACTGCCCGCGCCGAACACCAGCAGCGGCACCGCGAGCGGGATTACCAGCAGCCCGCCCAAGGCCGCGCCGCCGCGCAGGCCCGCTGTAATCGCGGCGACCAGCACCCCCAGCGCGGCGAGGCCCGGCGTTCCCGCGAGCAGGCCCAGCTCGACCAGTCGCAGCTGCGCCGCATCGATCCCGAGCAAGGCGGCAGCAGGCACCGCGGCCAGCATCAGCGGCGGGCCGAAGCTGAGCCAATGGGCCAGCACCCGTACCGCGGCCACGCTTTCTTCGCTGATCCCGCGCAGCACGAATTGATCGAACAGCCCCAGCTCCAGATCGGGCTCGATCAGCCGGTCCAGCGGCAGGATCGCGGCGAGCAGCGCAGCGGTCCAGATCACTCCCCCGCCGGTCTTGGCC
>JANMBA010000143.1:0-7815 GCA_031360105.1 Novosphingobium sp. | reverse complement strand
TGCTCTTCGATTGCATAGACTTCTTCGGAGGTGAAGGCGGAATCGTGGCTGCCGCTTCCGGCCAGCGTTCCAAAGCTGCCGTCGCGCTGATGGCGTCCAGCGCGCCCGGCGATCTGCGCCATTTCAGCCGTGGTCAGGCGGCGCTGGCGCTGGCCATCGAATTTCGAGAGGCCCGCAAACGCGACATGATCGATATCAAGGTTGAGCCCCATTCCGATGGCATCGGTCGCGACCAGATAATCGACCTCGCCCGACTGGTATAATGCTACTTGCCGGTTGCGCGTTTCGGGCGACAGCGCGCCCATCACCACCGCCGCGCCGCCGCGAAACCGCCGCAGCATTTCGGCCACGGCATAGACTTGCTCGGCCGAGAACGCGACGATTGCACTGCGCGGTGGGATCCGCGACAGTTTGCGCGCGCCGCTGTGGCTAAGCGTGGAAAAGCGCGGCCGCGAGACAATCTCGGCGCGCGGCAGCAGTGACCGGACCAGCGGCTCAAGCGTGGCTGAGCCGAGCAGCATCGTTTCTTCGCGCCCGCGTGCGTGCAGCAGCCGGTCGGTAAACACATGCCCGCGCTCACGGTCGGCAGCGAGCTGGGCTTCGTCGAGCGCGATGAAGGCGAGGTCCGCGCTCACTGGCATCGCCTCGACGGTGCACAACAGATAGCGCGCGTTCTTCGGCTCGATCCGCTCTTCGCCCGTAATCAGCGCCACCTGGCCCGCGCCTTTGATCAGGCAGACTTTGTCATAAACCTCACGCGCGAGCAGCCGCAGCGGAAAGCCGATCGCGCCCGACGAATGTGCGCACAGCCGTTCGATGGCGAGGTGCGTCTTGCCGGTGTTGGTCGGGCCGAGCACAGCCTTGAGGCGCGAGGAATCGGCGGAGCCGGGATGCTGGGACATGACTGGTACGAGTGTGGCAGCGCGGGCGAACTCCGGCAAGCGGCTAGGGCTCGGCAATGCGCAAATATCACCCGGCCTTAGGCGAAGATTAACCACCATTGGTGCAAGGAAATGCCTGCTTAGCGGGCACTATTTGCGCGCAGGGGGTAGGACGTGTTCAAGCCGCGCGCATTTCCGGAATTTGGGCAAGCCAGCCCGGCGGCGCTGGCCGGGGTGCCGATAACTGCCCCGGCTGCATCAGCCCCAGCTGCGCCCGTCACCTTGATTGCACGGCTGCTCGCACTCGATCTGGCGCAAGTCGATTGGGCCCCCGATCTGGCCGAGGCGATCGGCAGCCGCCGCTGGTTTCGCGGCCTAGCCACGATGTTGGGACTGATCCTGGCCGCGCTGGCGCTGTGGCCCGATGCCAATGCGCTGTCCGCGCCGCCGGCCATGCCGCTCGATTCGGTCGCGCGCGAGGAATTCCGCAGCCAGATGATCCAGCCGCTCGCGCTGGGCGCTGATAGCGGCCGCCATATGGCTCCGACCGCAGCCGTCATCCGCGCTGCGGCCATGCCCGAACGCAGCCGGGTGCAATTTGTCGCCACGCTGGGCCAGGGTGACACCTTGAACGGAATGCTGGCGCGTGCCGGATTAAGCGCCGGCGATAGTGCTGCGGTCAGCCGGTTGGTCGGCGGTGTAATTCCTGCCGGGCAGATCGCGCCGGGCACGCAGTTTGACATTGCGCTCGGTGCTCAGGATGGCAGCGTGCGACTGCTCGAACATCTGGCATTCCGGGCGCGGTTCGATCTTGACCTGTCGATTGCGCGCGACGGCAGCGGACTCCAGTTGCACCAGCAAGCGATTGCCATCGACACCACTCCGCTGCGGATTCGCGGTACAGTCGGCACCAGTGTCTATCTTTCGGCGCGCGCGGCGGGCGCACCGATCGAAGCGATCCAGCAATATCTCGAGGCGTTGGATCAGCACCTCAGCCTCGACACCGCGATCGAACCGGGCGACACTTTTGATATCATCATGTCCTATCGCCGGGCGGCGAGCGGTGAAAGCCAGGTTGGCGAATTGCTTTATGCCGGCCTCGAACGCGCGGGCCAGGCCCAGGCGCAATTGCTGCGCTGGGGGAAAGACGGCCAGTTCTTCGAAGCCTCGGGCATGGGCCAGCAGCGCACCGGATTGATCATGCCGGTGGTCGGCGGACACATTACCTCGGGCTTCGGCATGCGCCGCCACCCTATTCTGGGCTATTCACGGCTGCACGCCGGGATCGATTTTGGTGCGGCCTATGGCTCGCCAATCTACGCGGTCAGCGATGGTACGGTAGTGTTCGCCGGATGGCACGGAGGACACGGCAATTTCGTCAAGCTGGAACATGGCGGTGGGTTTGGCACAGGCTATGGTCACATGAGCCGGATTGCGGTGGCGCCGGGCGCGCGGGTGCACGCAGGCCAAGTGATCGGCTACGTCGGCTCGACCGGGGTTTCGACCGGGCCACACTTGCATTACGAGCTCTATCGCGGCGGTGCGCCGGTCAATCCGATGACGGTCAGCTTCACCGTGACCAATCAGGTCGACCCGGCGGAATTGGCGGCATACAAAGCGCGGTTGGCTCAATTGAAGACGGTCAAGGCGGGCGCTGCCATGACCAGCCTCGCTCCGCGTCAGGCCGCGACCGGCCCGGCTCCGCGCCGCGAGATTGACCGGCTGGGCGGGTGACAGCGGGCGGACGCTTCCACCCCGGCTGATTTCCCGCTAGTCCGGCGGGCATGACCGGTCAATTTCCCACCACCCGCCTGCGCCGAACCCGTGCTTCGGCCTGGAGCCGCGCCTTGCACCGCGAAGCGGTGCTGACCCCCGCCGATTTGATCTGGCCGCTGTTCGTAACGGACGGCAATGGCGTGGAGGAACCGATTGGCTCGCTCCCCGGGGTATCGCGCTGGTCAGTCGATCTGGTGGTGGCGCGCGCCAGGGAGGCTGTGGCGCTCGGGATCCCCTGCGTAGCGCTGTTCCCCAATACCCAGCCCGAGCGGCGCAGCGAGGACGGGCGTGAGGCGCTCAATCCCGACAATCTGATGTGCCGCGCGATTGCTGCAATCAAGGCCGCGTGCGGTGACCAACTGGGCGTGCTGACCGATGTGGCGCTCGATCCTTATACCAGCCACGGCCAGGACGGATTGGTGGATAGCGCGGGCTACGTGGCCAATGATGCCACGGTTGAAGTGCTGATCGGGCAGAGCTTGAACCAAGCCGCCGCCGGGGCCGACGTGATCGCGCCATCGGATATGATGGACGGGCGGATCGGGGCAATCCGCGCGGCATTGGAAGATGCCGGCCACCCCAACGTCCAGATTATGAGTTACGCGGCCAAGTACGCCAGCGCGTTCTACGGCCCGTTCCGCGATGCGGTCGGCTCGCGCGGGCTGCTCAAGGGCGACAAGCAGACTTACCAGATGGACCCGGGCAATGCCGAAGAAGCGCTGCGTGAGGTTGAGCTTGATCTGGCCGAAGGTGCCGACAGTGTGATGGTTAAACCGGGGCTGCCGTACCTCGATATTGTCCGGCTGGTGAAAGAGACCTTCGCGGTGCCGGTGTTCGCGTACCAAGTCAGCGGCGAATACGCGATGATCGAGGCGGCGGTGGCGGCAGGCGCTGGAGAGCGTGATGGACTGGTGCTCGAAACCTTGCTGGCGTTCAAACGGGCGGGGGCATCGGGGGTGCTGACTTACCATGCGGCGCACGCGGCGCGGCTGCTGGGTGGCTGAGTTCCGGCTGGAGACCGAGCGGCTGGTGCTGCGGGAATGGCGCGCTGAAGACCGCGCGCCGTTCGGTGCGATCTGTGCCGATCCGCGGGTCATGGCCACGCTCGGCCCGGTCAAAAGCCGCGCAGAGAGCGACGAACTGCTGGGCCGCGTGGAAGCAATGGAGGCGGCGCACGGCCATACCTTTTGGGCGCTTGAGCGGCGCAGCGACGCGGCGCTGATCGGCTGGTGCGGCGTAATTCGCGGCGATATGGCACCGATCGACGGCAAGGCCGAGATCGGTTGGCGGCTGGCTCATGCCGCCTGGGGGCAGGGTTATGCCAGCGAAGCGGCGCAAGCCACGCTCGACTGGTTGTTCACCAACCGTGCCGATGAATCTGCTTGGGCGATAACCCATTCCGGCAACCACCGCAGCCGGGCGGTGATGGAGCGACTGGGCATGACCTATCGCCCTGAATTCGATTTCGATCATCCCAAGCTGGCTGAGGATAGTCCGCTGCGCCCGCATGTAACATATTCGCTTGAGCGCAGCGTCTGGTTGGCGCGATGAGCGACACAACCGGTCGGCCTGCGCGCGTCCTGTTCGTTACAACGATCCTGACCGGCAGCTTCCTGTTGTTCCTGATCCAGCCGATGGTGGCACGGATGGCGCTGCCGCGGTTGGGCGGCGCGCCCAATGTCTGGAACAGCGCGATGCTGGTCTATCAGGCGCTGCTGCTGGGCGGATATTACTATGCGCACCGGCTGTCGCGCTGGCCGTTGCGGCGGCAGGCGGCGGTGCATCTGGGGCTGTTTGCGCTGGCTGCGCTGACCCTGCCGATCGCGCTTGCCAAGCTGGCTCCGGCTGCGCCCGGCAACGAAGTGTGGTGGGTGCCGCTGCTGCTCGCGTTGAGCGTGGGGCCGGTGTTCTTCGCGGTCTCGGCGCAGGCCCCCTTGATGCAACGCTGGTACGCGGCGCACGCGGGCGCAGGGCAGCCGTGGGCGCTCTATGCTGCATCGAACCTGGGCAGCTTTGGCGGGCTGATCGCTTATCCCGTCTTGGTCGAACCGTGGCTGGCGCTGCGTCAGCAGGCGTGGCTGTGGAGCGCGGGCTATTTGCTGCTGCTGGTCCTGATTGCGCTGTGCGCGCGGGCGCGCTGGTCGATGCGCGAGCATGACGGTATGATGATACCAGCTGGGCCGGATAGTCCGCTCATTCCGCGCCGCCGGGCCGCGCTGTGGGTATTGCTCGCGGCGGTGCCGTCGGGCTTGATGCTGTCGACTACCACGCACCTGACCACCGATATATTTGCGATGCCGCTGCTGTGGGTGATGCCGCTCGGGGTTTATTTGCTCAGCTTCACGGTGGCCTTTGCCGATTGGCGCGGACCGGCGCTGATCATTTCAGCGCTGGCGTGGGCGGGGATCCTCTCAGTCGGCGGGATGGCGATGGTCTCGTACGGCTGGATGGGGCTGGTGCCGTTGGTGTGCAGCGTTGTGCTGTTGTTCCTGCTCTGCACCGCGCTCCACGCCCGGCTGTACGATCTGCGCCCGGGCGCTGACCAGCTTACGGCGTATTACCTCGCGATGTCGGCCGGAGGCGCGCTGGGCGGGGTCTTCACCGCGTTGATTGCTCCAGCTGCGTTCGATTGGGTCTGGGAATATCCGCTGCTGATACTGGCGGCAGCGGCGCTACTGCCGCGCGGGGCATTGCCCGATTGGCGGCACGGCGCCGGGCTTGATCCGGCCTTGCGCCGGGCCGCGCTGGCCGGGCTGGTACTGGCAGGCGGGGTGATCGTGTGGCAGCTGTACGAGGCCAACCTCTATGTCGAATCGCGCTCACTGCGCTGGCCGCTGGCCGCAACAGCGGCGGTGATCGGCCTTGTGTTGGTGCCATGGCGCGCGGCGGTGGCCGCGCTGCTGCTGGCGGTGATGCTGGCCCAGGGCGGCTATGACACTTTGGTCGATTCGCGCGCCGGGCTGCGTACCCGCAGCTATTTCGGGGTCTATACCGTGCGCACCTACCCCAAGGACCGGCTGCGCACGATGCTCCACGGCACCACGCTTCACGGCGAACAATCGACCGACCCGATGCGCCGCCGCCTGCCGCTTGCTTATTATGGCCCGGGATCAGGCGCGGCGATCGTGTTTGGCAATGCGCGCGATCTGCTCGGCCCGCGCGCGCGGATCGGCGTGCTCGGGCTGGGCACCGGGACGCTGGCCTGTTTCGCACAAGCCGATCAGCCGTGGACCATTTTTGAGATCGATCCGGCGGTGCTGGAACTGTCGCGCAACGGCACCTTCACGTATCTGCCGCTATGCGCGCCGCAAGCCCGCGTGGCGCTGGGCGATGCCCGGCTGGAACTGGCCAAGACCCCGCGTGCCAGCTTTGATCTGTTGGCGATCGATGCGTTCTCATCGGATTCGGTGCCGATGCACTTGTTCACCCACGAAGCCTTCGGGGTTTATCTTGATGCGCTCAGCCCCACGGGCGTGATGCTGGTCCACATCTCGAACAATTTTATCGATCTCGAACCCGCGCTCGCCGCCGAGCTCAAGGCGCGGGGCCTTGCAGCGGCCTTGCGCGATGACAACCCGCAGCGCGATACGGATTACTGGGCGACCAGCTGGGTCGCGGTCAGCCGCGATCCCGCTCAGATTGCGCGGATCACGGCGCTCGACCCCGACGCACCGTGGCGCGCGCTCGGCCCGCCCGCACCCACGGTCTGGCGCGATGACTATGCCTCGTTCCTGCCCTATGTCACCTGGCACAACTTTCTGGGAATGCGTTGATGATCCACCGGCCCGATACCACTATCATTGCCATCCACGGCAAAGCCCCGCGCATCCATGACAGCGCCTTTATCGCACCGGGCTGCCGGATTATCGGCGATGTCGAGATCGGGCCAGGCGCGTCGATCTGGTACAATTGCGTGCTGCGCGGCGATGTGACTCGGATCGTGATCGGCGCGCGCACCAATGTGCAGGACGGAAGCGTGATCCACTGCGATGGGCCGCTGCCCGGACGGCCCGATGGCTTTCCCACGCTGATCGGCGATGATGTGTTGATCGGCCATATGGCGATGATCCACGGCACGGTGATCGAAGACAAAGGATTCGTTGGATTTGCCGCGCAGACCATGAACGGCTGCGTGATCGAGGCTGAAGCGATGCTCGCCGCCGGGGCACTGCTGGCACCGGGCAAACGTATCCCCGCGCGCCAGCTATGGAGCGGCCGCCCGGCCACCTTCATGCGCGAGCTCGACGACCGGATGATCGCCGGACTCCAACTGGGCGTCGGGCACTACGTTGAAAACGCCAAGCACCACGCCGCGTTGTACGGTTAAGCGGCGCGACTTGGGATGGCCAACGCTGCCGCAGCCAGCAAAGCTGCAAGCAGCGCGGCGAACCAGAAAGTAAGCGCCGGCCAAGTTTCAAAAGTGCGGGCGCCGAGTGTCGCTCCAGCGGCCAGTGCCAGCCACAATTTCAGCCAATCGGCCCACGGCTCAGTGACGCGGTGCTGGAGCCGGGCCGCGAGCCCTTGGCCCATTTTGACCAGCGCGCCAGTCATGTAGGTCAGCCCCACAGCCACCTGGCCCTCCCGCTGGAAACTGTTGTTAAGCGCGCCCATTGCTGCTGCCAAAGCGAGCAAGGCTGCGCGGGAATAGCCTGCCCCGCCCAGTGCTGCGGCAATTGCCAGCAGCGCCGCAACCAGCAGCAGCAAGGGGGATTTATAACGGCGGTTCAGCTGGCCGGTCAGCAAGGCCCCGCCGACGACCCCGGCAACAAAGGCCGATGCCAGCAACGCTGGCAGCAGCGCGGCGCTCGGGTGCCGCGCCAGTTCGACCCCGAGCCGGGTGGTGTTGCCCGACATGAACGAGACGAAATAGCGATCAGCCGAGAGATAGCCCGCCGCATCGACAAATCCGGCCAGCGCAGCGAGCGCCATGGCGAGGCGGCGGCGCGGTTTATCGAGGGTTTGCATCCGCGCCGATTACCGCTTGATCGTCGAGCGCCGTTCAGTCGATTTCGCCACTCGGCTCGCTCGCGGCCTTGGGCTTGCGCTTGGGCTTGGCGGTCTCCGCCGCCTGCGCCTCAGCCGCAGCTTTCTTGGCCTTGCGGTCAAGCTTGGGCGGGGCCGGGGTAAGCTCGAAGTTGAGCGCCCGTTCACCGGTGTC
>JANMBA010000139.1:0-1591 GCA_031360105.1 Novosphingobium sp. | reverse complement strand
CATCCCTTGCACCGGAATCGAGCCGACCGCCTCGACCGCCGCCGCCGCGCGCGCACAGGGGATCGAATCGATCGAGCGGTTCTTCGGGGCCGAACTCGCGCGCGAACTGGTCGCCAGCCGCGGCCACGCCGCGCTCACCGCAGCCAACAACGTGCTCGCGCATGTGCCAGACATCAACGATTTCGTCGCCGGGTTTGCCGTGCTGCTCGCCCCCGACGGGGTAGCGACCTTTGAATTTCCGCACCTGGTCAACCTGATCGAGCAGGCCCAGTTCGATACCATTTACCATGAGCATTATTCCTACCTGTCGCTGACCGCGGTGACGCGGATCTTCGCCGCTCAAGGCCTGCGGGTGTTCGATGTCGAAAAGATCCCGACGCACGGCGGGTCGCTGCGGGTCTATGCCTGCCGCGACGGGGCGAAGTTCGCGCCAGCGCCGGCGGTGGCCGCGCTGCTCGCCGAAGAAGCGGCGAAGGGTGTGACGTCGCCCGGCTGGTACGCGGCGCTGACCGCGCGGGCCGAGACGATCAAGCTCGACCTGCTCGATTTTCTGATCCGCTGCCGCCGCGAAGGGCACCGCGTTGCCGGCTATGGCGCGGCCGCCAAGGGCAATACCCTGCTCAATTACGCCGGGGTCCACGCCGACCTGATCGATTTCGTCTGCGATGCCGCACCGTCCAAACAAGGCCAGTTCTTGCCGGGCAGCCACATCCCGATCCTGGCCCCCGCGGTACTCGCCGAGCGCAAGCCCGACTTCGTCCTGATCCTGCCGTGGAACCTGACGGCGGAGATTGTTGTTTCACAGTCACAAGTGTTAGATTGGGGCGGACGCTTTGTTATCGCAGTCCCGCAACTAAAGCTAATTTAAGGGCCAGACTGTCATGCGTCACGAATTCCCATTCAACCGTTTCGAAGGCATCCTTCACCGGATTTATGCGACGTTCTTGTTCCGGCGCAGGTTTCGGGAGTTCGGCAAAGGGGCTTTTGTCAGCCCATATGCCATGCTTTACGGGATGGAGGATATTTCCATCGGTCCCGATAGCTTCATCGGCACTCGCAGCCTGATCACAGCCGTTCCTCAGTCAGATGGCCAGCGATCTAGCATTACCATTGGCAGGCACAGCAGGATCGCCCGAGGCTGTACCATTTCAGCCTGCGGTAAGTTTGTCATGGGAGACGAAGTCGGTGTCGGTGACAACGCTTACATGAGCGCGGGCCAGCATAGCTTTTCTGACTTCGATACTCGGGTCGATTGCCAGCCGATGCAGACCGGCGAGCTCATAATCGAAGATGGCGCCTGGATTGGTTACGCGGCGTTTATCAGCACTACGTCCAGCTTGACTATCGGCAAAGGTTCGCTCGTTGCCGCCAATGCCGTGGTGACCAAGAGTGTCCCCCCCTACACAATGGTCGCTGGTTCGCCGGCGCGCCCGATCAAGCAATTCGATTTTGAGAAAAATGATTGGGTTTCAATCCCCAAACCGGCCCCACGACCGTGAACACAGCGCAGCGGCGCCTTAGTCTCAATCTGATTGCCAATTTTGTCGGCCAAGGCTGGCGTGGTTTGATGGCGCTACTGTTTGTGCCATTT
>JANMBA010000127.1:0-8390 GCA_031360105.1 Novosphingobium sp. | reverse complement strand
GATGACGGTGGTGCTCGCCGATGGCCAGCCGGTGCAGCCGGTCGAGATCGACGAGTTTCAGATCGGCGTCGCCGAAACCTATGACGTGATTGTGCGGCCCGTCAGCGATGCGGCCTATGGCCTGATAGCGGAATCGATCGACCGTTCGGGGCAAGTGCGCGGCACGCTCGCGCCGCGGCTCGGCATGGTGGCAGCGATCCCGGCGATGCGCGAGCGCCCGCTGCTGACCATGCGCGATATGGGCATGGGCGATATGGGCAGTGATATGGCCGGTATGGATCTGCGCGGCGGCAGCGACATGGCGGGCATGGACCATAGCAAGATGGCTATGAGCGGCCACGCAATGGGCGCGATGAACATGCGCGTTCCCGCGGTCGCGCCGCAGGTGAAGATGGGTCCGGGGGTGCAGATGCTTTCGCCCGCGCCGGCCGACCGGACCGGCGATAAGCCGACCGGGCTGGAGCTGGCCGGGCACCGCGTGCTGACTTACCGGGATCTCAAATCGCTCGCGCCCAATCCCGATCCGCGCAAACCCACACGCGAGCTGGATGTTCACCTGACCGCCAATATGGAACGCTATATGTGGTCGTTCGATGGCGAGGCATACAGCGCGGCGACCGAGCCGCTGCCGTTTCGGCTGGGTGAGCGGGTGCGGGTTAACCTGATCAACGATACGATGATGCCGCACCCGATCCATCTCCACGGCCATTTCTTTGAAGTGGTCACCGGTAATCCGGGGCACCACCCGGTTAAGCACACGGTCAACGTGCTGCCTGGCGGCAAGGTCGGGTTTGACCTGACCGCCGATGCCTATGGCGACTGGGCGTTCCACTGCCATATGCTGCTGCATATGCACGCCGGGATGTTTCGCGTAGTCACCGTCCGGCGCGAAGAAGCGGCGGCATGAAGTTGCTCCCGCCCACGCTAGCCGCCGCGATTTTCGGCGCGATGAGTTTTGCATCGCCTGCTGCCGCGCAGATGGCAGGTATGCCGGGGATGGCGGAAAATCCGCCCGAAACTCCGGCAAGCGATCCGCACGCCGGGCACGATATGACCGCGATGACTGGCACTGCCACGACTGACGAGGACGTGGCCAACCAGCCCGCCCCGCCGCCGGCGACTGATCATGCGGCCGATGCCTTGTTTGATCCGGCTGAGCTGGCGCAGAGCCGAGCAGCGATGGTCCAAGAGATGGGCGGCGGGGCTTATCACAAAGTGATGTTCAACCTGGCCGAAGTCCAAGTGCGCAATGGCGCGGACAATTACCGCTGGGATGCCGAAGCGTGGTTTGGCGGCGATCTCAACCGCTTTGTGATCAAGTCCGAAGGGCGCGGCGATATTGTCGGCGATACCGGCGAGGCCGAAGTGCAGGCGCTTTATTCGCGCGCGATCGGGCCGTATTTCAACGTGCAAGGCGGCGTCCGCTTTGACCTGCGCCCCACCCCGTCGCGTGGCTATGCCACCATCGGGATCGAGGGGCTGGCACCCTATATGTTCGAAGTGGGCGGCGCGCTGTTCGTGTCGAACCGGGGCGCTGTGCTGGCCCGGGCGGAAGGCTCATACGATCAGCGGATAACCCAGCGGCTGATCCTCCAGCCGCGCGTGGAACTGAACTTCGCTGCGCAGGATGTGCGCGATACGGGCATCGGCGCGGGGCTGAGCGACGCCGAGCTGGGGCTGCGGCTGCGTTATGAAATCAAGCGTGAATTCGCCCCGTATATTGGCGTTTCTTATGACGCAAAGCTGGGTAAATCGGCGCAGTTCGCGCGGGCCGCTGGTGAGCGGGTCAGCTCTGTTAGCCTCGTAATCGGCTTGCGCACTTGGTTTTAGTCAGCGACACACCACCGTGTGTAGAAGGAAAACGGCATGACCAACGGATTGAAACTGGCTTTGGCCGCAATGCTGCTGACCGCTCCTGCGGCGGCGCTGGCAGCGAGTGAGATCCTGGTCCACCGTGATCCGGGCTGCTCATGCTGCGCCAAATGGGCCGCACAAGTCAAAGCCAGCTTTGGCCGCGCGGTGCGGATCATCGATGATCCCGCCCGCCCGGCGTTGCAGCGCAAGGTCGGACTGCCTGCGGCGCTGGCCTCGTGCCACACCGCGATCATCGATGGCTATGTGTTCGAAGGCCACGTTCCGATTGCCGATATCAAGCGGCTGCTGGCCGCGCATCCCACCGGCATCACCGGACTGGCCGTCGCGGGAATGCCAATGGGTTCGCCCGGAATGGAGATGCCCGGAATGGCGAGCCAGCACTTTGTGGTGATGGCGTTCGGCGCGTCGGGCCAGCGCGTCTTCGCGCGGCATTGAGGCGGCCGAACCAATCTGAGGACCGGACCATGGCCAATTTGAAACACCAGCACCTCACGACGCTGACCCTCAGGGTCGATTTTCCCAGCACGCTGGGGATCGGTGCGACACCGGCGGGCAATCGGCGGATTGCTCCGGTGGCGGGCGGCACGTTTTCCGGCGAGCGCTTGGCTGGAACGGTTCGCCCCGGGGCCGATTGGGCGCTGTTCAGGCCCGATGGCGCGCTGGTGATCGATGTTCGGCTCACGCTGGAAACGCATGACCAAGCGTTGATCTATCTGCAATATGCCGGCCGGTTTGTGTCCTCGCCCGAAGGCATGGTTCAGTTCAGCAAGGGCGTGCTGCTCGATCCTGCGGACTATTCGCTGGCGATCACGGCCAAGTTCGAATGCGGCGATCCGCGCTATGCCTGGCTCAACAACGTCATTGCAGTGGGCACTGGCGAACAAACCGCCGCCGGGCCAATCTACACGATTTTCGAGGTCGGATGAGCTAACTGCGCTGGCTTGGGGGGACCTGCACGATCAAACCATCAAGCGCGGCTGATAGTTTGATCTGGCACGATAACCGCGAGGTCACGGTGCGGCTGGGGGCCAGTTCGAGCAGCTGATCTTCAAACAGGCCCGGGCCGCCGGTGGCTTCGAACCAGCCGGGATCGACCAGCACATGGCAGGTCGCGCACGAACATTCGCCGCCGCATTCGGCCACTATACCCGCGATATCAGCGCGGATCGCGGCCTCCATCAGCGAATGATTATCGGCTCCGATTATTTGCCGGGCGGTCTGGTCAGGCTCGATAAAGGTGACGGTCGGCATGTTGGCTCGGCCTATGCTGCGGTCCAGATTCAGCCGGTGACCAACCGCGTCCACGAGACGCCGCCATCAACCGGCAAGGTTGAGCCAACCACATAATCGCCCGCTGATGAAGCAAGAAAGATCGCCGCTCCGGCCATATCGTTCTTCTGGCCGATCCGGCCCGAGGGGATGTCCTGGGCCAGCCGGTCACCTTCGTCGCGCGCCGCCTTGTTCATTTCTGACGCGAAAGCGCCCGGCGCGATGCCCGAGACGATGATATTGTCCTTCGCCAGGGTGAGCGCCATCCGCTTGGTCAGGTGAACCAGCCCGGCCTTGCTTGCCGCGTAGGAATAGGTGTCCTGCATGTTGACTGAAATACCGTCAATCGAGGCGATGTTGATGACCTTGGCCGGCTGTTCAGCCGAGGCAGCGGCTTTCAGCGCGCCATACAGCGCCTGCGCAAGGAAGAACGGCGTTTTGACATTGAGGTCCATGACTTTGTCCCAGCCGACCTCGGGAAATTCGCCAAATTGCCCGCCCCAAGCCGCGCCGGCATTGTTGACAAGAATGTCGAGACGGTCCTCCAGCGCCAGATACCGCTCGGCCAGAGCGGCGGCTCCGCCTGCGCCCGAAACGTCCAGCGGCAAGGCAATACACTCGCCATACTGCGACAGCCGCGCCGCCGTTTCCTCGCACGGGCCAGCCTTGCGCGCGGTAATATAGACTTTGGCGCCCGAGCGGACGAAGCCCTCGGCGATCATTTCGCCAATGCCGCGCGAACCGCCAGTGATCAGGGCGATCCGTCCTTTAAGCGAAAACAGATTATCCATCTCTTCATCTCCCGGCGCGCCTGCGCGTGCTTTTATCGCCCTCTGTCTTGCATAGTAACTCTTGCTATGCAACCATAATGGGCGATATGTCATGAATTGCTGGCGTTGAAGCATAGAGTCATCGGCGCAATCCCTGATACTAAATCGAGCCCCAACCTATGCACACCAGCCACGGCTGATAAGGCCATGCCATGACTCGCCGCGCTCTTGATCCGAACGACCGGCTGGCGATCAATGCGGTGCTGGTGTCGGCTCGTCAGGCGATTGACATCATCTGTGATCGTTGGTCGCTGACGCTGCTGCTCGCGCTGTTTCAAGGTGAGCAAAGATTCGGCGGCTTGCTGACCCGAACCGGTATGGCCGGGCGCTTGCTGACCAGCCGGTTGCAGATCCTGACCGAGAGCGGAATTGTAGTGCGGATGCCGTACTGCATGCACCCCGAACGCTATGAATACCGGCTCACCAATATGGGTACCGATCTTGGCAATGTCCTGCTGCACATGGCGCAGTGGGAGCGGATCTGGAGTGCCCCCAGTCAATCGCCCGCCCGCTTCACCCATCGGCCATGCGGCGGGATGCTGCCAGCGCGGATGCTGTGCCGCGCTTGCGGCGAGCCAGCCGATGCCCGGCAAATCAATTCCCGGATCAGCGCTGCGCAAATTCGCAAGGCTCCAGCCAAGCAAGCCCACCATCGCCGCTCGACCGTGCACAGTTCGGCGGGCCTGCCGCAACCGCTTGGGCCAACGCTGGATATCTTCGGCGACAAATGGGGCATCGAAATTCTGATCTGCGCGTTTTTCCGCGTGCACCGGTTCGGCGATTTCAGGGACTGTACCGGGATTTCGGCCAACATCCTGTCCGACCGGCTGGCGCGGCTGGTGACGGTTGGACTGCTGAGCCAGGATCACCACAGTTCGCCCAGCGCCGGGTACTGGCTGACGGCGCAAGGTATTGATGTTTATCCGATCATGGTGGCGGTGCACGAATGGGCCGACACCTGGGTGCGGGCGCGCTACCATGCGCCGGTCAAGCTGATCCACCGGACTTGCGGCCAGCCGTTTCTGCCGGTGCTGAGTTGCACGACCTGCGCTCAGCCGATCACCGCAGCAACGGCCAGTTTATCGGCGCACTGACCGCCGCCGATCAGCGCGACATATAATCATCGAGCGTCTGGTTGAAGTGCCGCAGCCGGCTTTCCTGATAGCGCGCGAAGGTCACGCCGGGTTTTTTGGCGGCGCGCAGGCCCTTTTGAATGCGCATCAGATTGTCGGTATCCTGATCGACCAGCAAGGCCGCAGACCCCAGCTCTGCTGCGGTTGCCCACGGCTCGTCTTCGGCCAGCAGGCGCATCTTGGCGACCGGTGGATGGCTGCCATCGGGGGCCTTGGCGAACAGGAACATGATCTCCATCACACAGCGTTCGGGATCGTCGCCGTAAGGCCGGAACCGGTAGTTGAGCGGCAGCGAATAACCGCCCCACGGCATCATGTTGGGGAACAGCAGATACTCGATCAGATCGATCGCTTCAGTATCCGAAATTTCCGACATGTCCTGCCCGGTTGCCCGCGACACTTTTTCGCGCGCGCGCTGCGCCAAGGCGGTGCGCGCCGTAAACCCATCGGCAATATCAATCGGCTTGCCATCGAAAAACGGCGCGTCGCGGCGGATATGCGCAATCGTGGTTTCGGGCGCGACATCGGGCATCGCCGGGCTGGAAATGCCCTGCAAGCTGATCATCCGGCTAACGTGGTGCACACCCGGCCAAACGTCGTACTGGGTGTTCTGATCGTCGTTATAGGTCAGCACCTGCGGGTGCACAAAGTGGACGTGGTAAGTTTCGTTGAACGCCTCCATCGCCAGCTTCCAGTTGCATGGCAGCACCTTGCCGACGTGCACCGCCTTGTAGCGATCCTCTAGCTTGAACGCCGCAAAATGTTCGGGCAGAATTTCCAGATAGCTTTCCAACGGCTCGCAATCCGGGTCGAAATTCACAAACACAAATCCGGCCCAAACTCCCACTTTCGCCTCGGGCAAACAGGTCTTGGCATGATCGACTTGCGGCAAGTCCCAGGCCGCCGGAACGTGCGTGAGCTTGCCGTCGAGGTTCCAGGTCCAGCCGTGAAACGGGCAGCGAAACTGGCGCACCGTGCCGCCGTCTTTGCGCAGCAAAGTGCCGCGGTGCAGGCAGCTATTCACATAGGCTCGCACTTCGGTTTCCGACGTCCGTACGACGATCAGCGAATCGTGGACGATCTCGTACAAAACATGGTCGCCGACATTGGGAATTTCCTCCAGCCGACAAGCCAGCTGCCAGGTTTTGCGCCAGACCTTTTCAACTTCGCGGTCGTGCCATTCCTTGGAAAAATAGCGCTCGATCGAAAAGTCCGGCAGGTCTTCTTCCAGCGTTGGCGATTCGAGCCGCATGATCGCTGGCGCCGCATTCCGGTCATTCGCCATGATGTCCTGCGCGGTTGGCCCGGGCTGTCCAGTGCGGGTTGGAACGGTGGCCATGCTCAGCTCTCCTCTAACGATCTCGCAGAAGCATATGGGAGTCACTGCAACTCTGCAACTAAAATGAAGAGTGTGGCGGTGCAGTAATGTGGCGGTGAGCCGGCCAAGTGCGCCCTTGCAATGCTGCGCGCTTGGCCTGATTGCTGCACCAGTTTGAAACGGACCAAGCAGCGATGACCGACAGCACATTTCAGCGCATCCCCTACCTGATCGTCTATGACGAGGAGAGCGCATTCAAAGACACCTACGCCGGGCAGATCGGTAAAGTGGTGGTCGAGGCGATGCACCTGAAGCCCGCCGTCCCTTCAGACAGCGTGGTGATTTTCTCGCATCCGATTGGCGGCGGGGCGTGGTTGCCACTGGTGACCGTGCTGGCAAAACTCGGCGTGCACACAATCTATTGCAACACGCGCTATCGCGGCAATGACACCGCGCTGATCATGGAACGCGCGGTGATGGATTTCGGTGCCTGTGTCCGCCACGCGAAGGACAAATTGGGATATAAGAAGGTTTATCTGGGCGGCTGGTCGGGCGGCGGGGCCCAGAGCCTGTTCTACCAGGCCGAGGCGCAGGACCCGCGCGTGACCCAGACCCCGGCGGGCGATCCGTATGATCTGACCGCCGCCAATTTCATCCCTGCTGACGGCGTACTGCTGCTGGCCGCGCATCTTTCGCGCAACCTCACGCTGACCGAATGGCTGGACGCCTCGATCGAGGATGAAAGTCGACCGTTTGAGCGCAATTCCAAATGGAACCTCTACGCCGCTGATAGCCCCAAGCCGCCCTATTCCGCCGATTTCGTCGCTGAATACCGCGCCCGGCAGATCGCGCGCAACCGGCGGATTACCACTTGGGTGCAGGACGAACTGGCCGCGTTGAAAACCGCCGGGCTCGATCAGCACGAACGCTGCTTCACTGTGCAGGGCACCATGGCCGATCCGCGCTGGCTCGATCCACTGGTCGATCCCAATGACCGCCAACCGAACCATTGCATGTTGGGCGATCCGTTCGTGGTGAACGATGGCCCGGTTGGGCTGGCGCGGTTTACCACCTTGCGTTCGTGGCTGTCGCAATGGTCGTATGATCTGTCGAACGGCGATGGCCTGAAATGCGCCGCCCGGATTTCAGCGCCGCTGCTGGTGATTGAAAACAGCGCTGATGATGCCTGCACCCCCAGCCACGCCGAACGGCTGATGGCGGCAGCAAGCAAGTGCCCGATTGATCATCACGTGATCCAAGGCGCCAATCATTACTATTTCGGACAAGCGCCGCAAGTAAATGAGGCCGCGACTTTGGTGCGCGACTGGATCGCCGGGTTGGACGCTTCATGAGCGAAGCCGAAAACACCGGGGCGCTGGCCGGGATCAAGGTGATCGAGCTGGGCCAGTTGATCGCCGGGCCGTTTTGCGGGCAATTGCTGGGCGATATGGGAGCCGACGTGATCAAGGTCGAGCCGCCCGGAACTGGCGATCCGATGCGCAGTTGGGGCCATGGGACGCACAAGCTGTGGTGGCAGGTGATCGCCCGCAACAAGCGCTCGGTCAGCGCGAATTTGCGGGTGCCCGAGGGCCAGGATCTGGTCCGGCGGTTGCTGGCCGATGCCGATATCCTGATTGAGAACTTCAAGCCCGGCACACTTGAAAAGTGGGGACTTGGCCCAGACGCTTTGCACGCGCTCTACCCGCGGCTGATCATCGTGCGGATGTCCGGCTATGGCCAGAGCGGGCCCTATGCTGGCCGGGCCGGCTACGGCGGGATTGGCGAGGCGATGGGCGGATGGCGCGCGATAGTCGGCGATCCTGATCGGCCCCCGGCGCGGATGGGGGTATCGATCGGCGATACCTTGGCGGCGACTTACGGCTGCATGGGCGCGCTCGCCGCATTGCATGCGCGCAGCAGCACTGGCCGGGGCCAAGTGATTGATTCGGCGCTGTATGAAGCGGT
>JANMBA010000125.1:0-4544 GCA_031360105.1 Novosphingobium sp. | reverse complement strand
CTGCTGCTCGAGGCCGAAGGACTGGCCGGGGCAGCGATGCGCATTGATCCGGCGGAGAATTAGGGGATTAGCACGCCGAACCCAGAACCTGAGACGGCTCCCCTCCCATGTTGGGACGGGGCTGGGGTTGGGGGTGGGGGTACAACGCTGGCGTGGAGCCCCCATCCCAACCCCTCCCCGCCGGGGAAGGGCTACTGTCGCGCACTCCTTACGCCCCGCGGCGCCGACAACAAAACGGGGGCGGATTGCTCCGCTTCCCCCAAGGGCTTTGCAAAAAGGGGGCGGATTGCTCCGCCCCCTTTGGGATATTCGCATGGTTTTGGCTGAACCCTATTGCGCAGGCGGCGCGTCGGGGCTCTTGCTGAACTGGATGAACTGCTCGTTGCCGACAAATCCGAAGGCCGAAACCCCCGATCCCTTGATGATGTTCAGCACCTTGGCGGTGGTATCATAAGGAGCCTGCGGATCGGGCTGAAACTGCAGCTCGGGCTCAGGCTTGATCTTGATCGTTTCCTGCAACTGATACAGCAGCTGACCCTGATCGACCGGCAAGTTGTTAAAGGTAATCACGTTCGAAGGCGTGACAGAAACCTTGTTCTTGTCGTGCTTTGGAGGCGGCACCAGCGGCGGCGGCGTGGGCGCCGGCAAATCAATGTTGACCGCGTGAGTTGCCACCGGGATGGTGATGATGAACATGATGAGCAAAACGAGCATGACGTCGATGAGCGGCGTCGTGTTCATTTCCATCATCGGTTCGCCATCGTCGCTACCACCGGACATGGACATTTTGGGTTACTCCTGAAAAAGTTGGTCCGCCGGCGATCAGCCGTTGGGATCGACCGGCGTTGAGATGAAACCGACGGTCGGATAACCGGCGTACTGAACGTTTGCCACCACACCCGCGATGCAGCGCCACGGGGCGTTTTGGTCACCGCGAATATGGACTTCGGGGATCTGTTCAGGATTGTTCTTGATCGCTTCAACCCCGCCTGCCCGATCGATGATCTTCTTGAGCCGGACCGATGCCATATCAAGCAGCTCAGTCGAATCGACTGCGGTGATGTTGTTGAAATAGACCCGGCATTCTCCGCCGGTCTGTGCGCCTTCGAAGCCTGGGTCGCCGGCCGAACGACCGCCACTATCCGTGGTGCTCACGGTGAGCAGCAGATTCTCGACCTTGTCCTTCGATTCCTGTGAAGGGAAGATCGGGATGTGCAGCTTCTGAATCGTCTGGATCGCGATGGGAACCGCGATCAGGAAGATGATCAGAAGCACCAGCATCACGTCCACCAGCGGCGTGGTGTTGATGTCCGACATCGGCTTTTCTACCGCGCCGCCGCCTACTGACATTGCCATGGGTTAAATCCTATCCTTAGCATGTGCCCCGGATTGCCGATTTGTGCGGCAAAAACTATCCGGTTGGAGCCTTGCCGCCGGGCCGCCAGATGGGCCGCCCGGCGATGCTGGCAGGGCGATTTACGGCTTGGGCGTGGTGTTGGTCATCGGGGCCATGGCCGGTTTAGCCGGAGCACCCTTGGCAGCCGCTGCCGCAGCAACGACGGGCTTGACCACACCCTTCGAATTGATGTTGGCCAACACATCGGTCGAGAAGCCCTGAAGGGTCTCGGCGATCCGCTTGTTGCGGCTCTGCAGGTAGTTGTAGGCGAGCACGGCCGGCACGGCGACCAGCAGGCCCAGTGCGGTCATGATCAAGGCTTCACCGACCGGACCCGCGACCTTGTCGATCGAGGCTGAACCGGCGATGCCGATGGCGATCAGCGCGCGGTAGATGCCGACCACGGTGCCGAACAGACCAATGAACGGCGAGGTGGCGCCGACGGTGGCAAGAAACGGCAGACCCGAAGCGAGCCGCGCATTGATCGATGCTTCTGATCGTGCGAGCGAACCGTGCAGCCAATCGTGCGCGTCGGTTTCGTTGACCATCTTGCTGTGCTGGTCTTCGGCGGAGAGGCCATCGTCGACAATCTGGCGCCAGGCGCTGTTCTTTTCGAGCTTGGCCGAACCTTCGCGAAGCGACGGTGCGCGCCAGAACGTGGCGCGCATTTCGCGGCCCTGGCGCATGATCTTGGCTTGTTCGATCCACTTGGTGATCAGGATGAAGAACGAGCCAAACGACATGACAGCAAGGATCGTAACAGTGGTCCAAGCAATGAAGCCGCCTGCCTGAAGCGCTTCCATGAAGCCGAATTTGTTTTGCGGGGCCGCGTTTGCACCAGCGGCGAGAAGTTCAAAAACCATGCGATAGTCCTCTCAAACAGAAAATGTGAAACAGTGGTTTGGGCCGCATCCCGATCTAAGGCTGCGGCCCATTAATCGGTTAGTCGGTCGGAATTACCCAGCGAATGCGGTTCGAGTAGCTGTCAGTGGTCGGGTTGCCTTCGCCATCGGTGGCCGGGCTGAACCGGGCGCGCCGCGTGACATTCGAGCAAGTCGCCTCATCAAGATCCGGACTGCCGCTCGAACTGGTGACGCTGCAACTGGTAACCCGGCCGTCCGGTCCGACCGAAACCCGGAAGCCCGTGGTGCCAGCCCGTTCCTCACGCAGCGCGCGCGTCGGGTAATCGTTGGTGGTTGCCCAGTTAGCCGGGCTACCCTTGGGCACAGCCTTTTTGGGCTGAATCCGCGGCGGTGGCGGCGCAGCCGGAGCAGGCGGAGCCTGAATCGGCAGCTGCTGGATTGGCGGCGGCGGCATCGGCACCGGCGTCGTTTCGAGTGGCGGCGGCCGTACGTTGATGTTGACCTGCGGTGGTGGAACCACGATCGGGGGCGGAGCCGCATCCTTCTTGGGTGGCGGCGGCTTTTCCTCCTTTTTGGGTTCGTCTTTCTTGATATCGACGGTCGTTACCTTTTTCATCACCTGCTTGAAGCCTTCATAGGCCAAGCCGGTAACCAGCGCATAGCCCAAGGCTAAGTGCAGCAAGGCAACGACGACAAAGGCAGCAATCTTGTTGCCGCTCAGTTCTTGGTCAGCGTAAGCCATTCAGACGCATCACTCCGTTACAGTCCCACCGGGCCAAGACCCGGACCCGGCGCCCACAAACCCAAAGGAATGCGGACGTTCGAATTCCTATTTTCCACCCTGCGGGTCAACCTGGATACCTTGCGTCCGCTCGACGTCGGCAATGCCAGACTGCGGGCCATTTCTATTGTTTGACCCGGTTTTGCGTCAGTCTTAACTCCGAGGAGAGCAAGGCGCAACGCTTTATCGGTTAACCCTCGATTCACGTGTGCTAGGCTCAAAAGCATTGGCAAACCGGCTGGTTCCCGCGCTTTCAACCACACTTTAGAGAGCATTGCATTATGGCAGGTGATAAAATGAGCAAGCCCAAACTGCGCGCCGCCCGCCTATTGGTGATGCTGGCTGCGGTGCTGACGGCGAGCGACGCGTTCGGCGATTCGCGTCCTGCTGCGGCCATCGCGCCGCTTGTGACATACGCCGACCTGGCCGATCTGGCCGATGGCGCGCCGCTCGTGATCCGGGCCCAACCCCGCAAAATCGCGGCGGTCGAACCGGCGCGAGCCCGCGGACTGCGGCCAGGCTGGGGCCGGTTTTATATCGAGGCCCGGACCGAAGCGCTGATCGCTGGCCGGGCCCCGCTGGGCGAAGCGCTGCAATATCTGGTCGATCTGCCGCTCGATGCCAAAGGCAAGCCGCCAGCCATCAAAAAGAAAAGCGTGGTATTGTTCGCGCGCGCCGTCACGGGCCATCCGGGCGAGCTGCAATTGGTGGCGCCTGATGCCCAGCTGTTGTGGGATGGCGCGCTCGATGCGCGGCTCAAGGCCGTGCTGCGTGAACTGTTTGCCCCCGCTGCCGCGCCGCGAATCAGCGGCGTGCGCGAAGCGGTCCACACCGGCGGCGATCTGGCGGGGGCCGGAGAGACGCAAATCTTCTTGGTCTCGGCAAGCGGTGAACCCGCTGCAATGACCATCAGCCGTGCGCCCGGCCGCGCTCCGCAATGGGGCGTGTCGTTCTCCGAACTGGTTGCAAGCGACAGTGCCCCGGCCCGCGATACGCTGGCGTGGTACCGCCTGGCCTGCTTTCTCCCGGCCGCGTTGCCGGAAAGCGCCAACACATCGCCCGACGGGGATGACCGCGCCGCTGCCTTGCAGGACTATGCTTATGTCCGCGAGCAGCTCGGCGCTTGTCCGCGCACCCGGCGTTAAACCAAGCAGCTGCACGCTCGATCGACTTTGGCTACCCCTTGCCGCCGCCGCGCGCGCTGCCTAAGGCGCGCGGGCGAATAGGGGAGCACCATGGCCGAACCGCTGAAGATTGCACTCGCCGGACTGGGGACGGTCGGGGTCGGCGTAATCAGACTGATCGAAGCCAATGCCGCGCTGATTACCCGCCGCGCAGGACGGCCTTTGCAAGTGACTGTGGTCAGCGCGCGTGACCGCAGCAAGCGGCGCGGGGTCGATCTTTCAAGCTATGCCTGGGAAGACGACATGGTGATCCTGGGCGAGCGCGCCGATGTTGACGTGGTGGTCGAAATGGTCGGCGGTGCGGATGGCCCGGCGCTGGC
>JANMBA010000080.1:0-10064 GCA_031360105.1 Novosphingobium sp. | reverse complement strand
CTGCCGGGCTTTCAGCATAAGATTGTAATCACGCTGCTCACAAGCCCGAGCGAGGGCTTTGACGAATTCACCCCGCTTCCGGTTAAAATCAGATGCGAGTTCCACTTTGACAATCAACCCATCAATTTTGTCTGATTTTCTCCTGCCCATTCTGAAATCTATCACCTCTTGAATCGAAGCAAGAAGTGAGATTCAAGCTCACATGATCTCGCATTGTAGGGAACCAGCCTAAAAAGCGGATAATTTGGCGGCTCCTATCTAGGAGCTCACTGCTCAATTAGAACCCAGGTCCATTTCGCCTTGGGTCCCTTTTGTTGGGAAGGCGACGTTCAACATCTTTTTAAAACCCTCCCAAGTTCGCGAAACTTTCATCAAAGGAACGATTTGGAGAATATGATCTCGTAAGTCTGGTTGCCCAACATCCTCAGACAAAAATTGATGATGCCGATGCTTTCGGCGCTTTGTATCAGAGAGTGTCGGATTTATTTCTTGTAACTTTGGCAAGACGCCCGGCGGTAGCCGGTCGTAGACGATGTCATTGGTAATTTTCCCAAGCAGCGGAGTTTTGGCCCGCCCGACTGGCCAGTGCCACCCGCGAAGCCGATATATCTGCTTGTAAAATTCGTCAGGGAACCGCTTCGCCCAAGCCAACCTCTCTTCAGACAGGTAACTGCGAAGTATTCCTCAAGCACATCGCGCGATGGATTGCCCAGATCGATCAGCACCACATCGGGCGCAATTTCACCAATCCGTGCCACCAGCCCGCGCCGTTCGGTGATCACGAACAGCTCACAGTCGTCCAGATCGGCCAGGCCTTCCTGAATAACCGTCGCGCGGGCTGCGCTGGCATCGACGATGGCGATCCGCATAGGCTGTTGTGCACTGCAACATGCGGCTTTGGCAATGCTTACTCGCGTTCGGCCCAGTTCGATTGGCAAACCGCTTTGCGGCTCATGCGGCAGCGAACACGTCATTCCAACGCGCGGTCAGAATATCCTTCATCTCGTCCGCGTGAGGGCAATGCGTGTACCAGCGATCCATGCAGCGCAGCCAATTTTCCAGCGGCGAAACGGGATCCAGCTCGCGGATCATCCGGGTCCGCTCGCGCGCTTCGGCAAGCCGGCCCAGCATTGTCAGACTGATCGCTTCGCCGATGCAGGTTGCCGGGTTGAGCGAGTTCAGCCGCCAGGCTTCAGCATAAAGCGGCAGCGATGCTTCCCAATTCTTGAGCCGAATTTGGCCGCTGGCGCGCCAAATCCACGAGGCGAACAGGGTGTGTGATCCCGGCGCAACGCGCAGCTCGGTCTCAAAATAGGCTTTTGCATCATCGACTTGGCCCAGCAGATTGGCGGCGACTCCGGCCGAATAATGCGCCAGGCCGCAGCTTGGGCTGATCTCCGCAGCACGCTGGGCAAGCGACAGTCCGTCGGCCGGACGACCGATATAATTGTAGGCTTCCGAGACATGCGCCAGGACCACAGCATTGTCGGGATCAAGCTGCAGCGCAGCATCGATATAGCCGCGGATTCGCCTGATCTCAGCCGGATCTTCGGGCATCATCCACATGTAGATGGTCGCTGCGGCATCGGCCAACATGGCGTGGGCAATCCCGTAATCGGGCGCGATCTCAACCGCCTTTTGGGCCTCGGTGAGCGCTTGCAGCAGCGTTTCGCCGTTGATGTTGCGGTAACTGGCGCTGGCCCGGGTGACGGCTTCCCACGCGGTCAGGTCGCTCGGTTTTTTGAGCACACGGGCCATTTCGATCCGTTCAACCTGGCTGTGCAGATGCGCGGCGACTTCGATCACCAGGTCTTCTTGCAAATCGGCCAGTTCGGATAGCGGGCGCTCAAACTTTTGCGTCCACAGGATCGCGCCGCCCTCCGCGTTGACCAGCTGCGCGGTCACCCGCAGCACGTTTCCGGCCCGCCGGACATTGCCCTCCATCACGTAGCGCACCCCCAGATCGTGCGCCATCGCATGGAGATCGGGCAGCGCGCCAGTGCGGTAGCGCGCGGTCGCGCTGCTGGTGATGACCTTCAGGTTCACGCCTTGCGACAGCGCATCGATGATGTCCTCGACCATTCCGACCGCGAACACGTCATCCTCGCTCGCACCCGAGCGATTGGCGAAGGGCAGCACCGCCAGCGACGGGGCATCCCCGTGCTTGCCGCGTTTCGGCGGCGGGGGTGCTGGCAGCGGCGGCGCGGCGCTGGGCGGGACAGCTTCGGCGGCATCGTGCGCGACAAACCGGCGCACGTCGGCGACAAACCCTTGCCAGATCGGGTCGGCATCGTCGCCGCGCCAGTGCGCCAGTTCGGCGGTCTGGGTCAGTTCAAACATGATCGGGCGCTCGCACCGCTCGATCATCGCGGGCACCAGAGTTTTGCTGCGATCCGCCAAAGTTGCCTCGGCGCGGACCCAGCGGGAGACTACCGAACGCGGTGACCACAACACTACGACCGCCTTGGCCCCGCGCAAGGCGCCCTCGGTAACCTCGTCATAGGCTTCGCCCGAACGCAGCACGGTGTCCCACCAGACACTCATCCCGGCGCGCTGAAAGCCGTCAGCAAACAGCTTGGCGACCGGCTGGTCCTCGCGGTTGTAAGAGAGGAAGATCTGGCTCAAGCGCTGATTTGTCCTAAGCTTGCCACAGCACTTGGCCGGGCTGGATCGTCATATCGTATTCGAACGCGGCCCCCAGCACAGTCTGCTGCGGTGCGATCCCGAAATCGCTTGCCACTGGCGAGCTGGCCAGATTTTCGAGGACCAGCGCATATTCGGTCAAATGCGGCAGCGAGTCAAAGCGGGTCACTTCTCCCATCGTTTGAGTGATCGCCTGATAACAAGCGCGGTTGCCATCAGCCACATCGCGGAATTGTTTGAGGAACAACTGCGGGACCCGCGCGTGTAGCAGGTCGCTCAGCACATCTTCGGTCAGACCCAGACTGGCGTGCCATTCGCGGTCGTCGGCGGCGAGCAGATCGAACAGCTGTTTGGCCCCGCCCGCGAATGTATCGGCCACCTTGGTCAGCGTGCTCGGCTGCGGGTTAGTCGGGGTCAGTGTCAGCAAGCGCTCGTACTGTTCCTGGCTGCTTGCACCGAACACCTTGGTGGCGAACAAATCGGCGGTCAGGCTGGTGTCGTGGCCCGGATCGCCGGGCAAGGAAATCTGACCCGCTTGTTTGAAATAGCCGAAAATCTCGCGCCCGGATGCAATTGCCACCGGGTTGTTGAGCACCAGATAGGGCATCGTCAGCGCCAGCGCCGTCGCCACGGTCTGGCCGCCGCGTTGTTCGACGCGGACCGCTGGAATCCAGAAGGTCAGCTCGCGTTCGGCTGACCAGCCCATCTGCGGCGCATCGACAAACCGCCCGGTGCCGATATCGACCACGCTCATCATCATGTACGAAGACAGCGGCAGCACCTGCACCGCGCCATTGCTCGGCGTGTCGAACATGGCTTGGCACCAAGCGGTCATTTTCGCCCGGTCGGCCTTGAGCAAAAATGCCCACATGCTGGTCTGATTGAGCGTAATCGGGCCGGGGTAATTGGCCACGCCGGGATGTTCCACGAATTTAGGCAACTGCGCCACTAGCGGCGGTCCTCCGCTGAATTGCGCCGCATCGATCCTGGGGACGGCCGAGGGGAAGCCCGAGATCGCGCGGCTGGCAAGCTTGCCCGAAATCGTTGTCGCCTCGAACGAGCCAAGGTTCTGGCCGTTGAGGATCCAGTCGCCGGTCAGGTACAGGTTGGCATAAGCCGAACCATCGGTGCGCAGCCGGGCCTTGGTGCTGTCTGTGACGGTCAGCGTGTAGCGCTCGCCCGGATCGATGTTGATGCGGTTGTACGTGCTGGCCAGCGTCCCCGCCGTGGGTCCGCCTTGGCCAAACCGCTTGGACCAGAACACTTGCGCATCGCTATCGAGATAAGTCTTGGCCGCAGCATCGGCCAGCGCCTGCTGCGCGGCGGGATAGCCCGTGTCGCTGGCGGGCGGGGGGTACCGCGGGCACGGCAAAGGGCCGCAGGCGATCTGCTCACCGACCACACCTGCGCTGGGCGGCCAGCATTCGGTCGCCAGAACGTCGGAGATATCGGCCCACGAATTGAGGTTGGTCGCATCAAACCCGCCGACCATCGCCGGATCGTTCCAGCCCAGCCCCTGTTCGTTCACAGTGGTCCAGGTCTGCAAGCTTTGCGTCGCGACCGTTTGCAGCGCGGCGTCCATCGTTTGCCACGCGGGCTTTTGCGCGATCAGCCGCGCGCAAATATCGCGGTGCGCGGCGGGCGGGATCGCCAGCACCAGCAGGTCATAGTCCAGTCCGGCGGTCAGCACCTTGGGCGGCAGCGCGTCAGCCCAGGTGGTCCATTTCGATTCGAGGTTGGCCCCGCTGGCTTTCAGCGCCGCGCCGTCATTCAGCTGCTCAAACAGCGGCCGGTCGGGCCAGACCCGTTGGCCGCTGGGCAAAGTGAACAGCGGATCGTATTCTGCTCCTGCCAGCTCAACTTGCCGCCCGATCCTGACGCTGGCGATCGCTGCGCCGCCCGGCTCGGGCACCAATTCATCGACCCGGCTGAAGAATTCAAACTTCACCCCGCGCGCCTTGAGCACGTCGTACAAGGGCTGGACGATCAGATCGCCGGTCGCGGTGTTGAATTTCCAGATGATCGAACCTTGGTAGGTCGCAGTGTTGATCAGGCTGAGGAACAGCGTCCCCGCCTCGACATTGCCATAGTGCTGCCAAGCGCCGCCGGGATAGGCAAAGATCAGATCATACAGCGCGCGGACCAGCGCCGAATCGATCGTCGCTTCGCCCGCGCCGTGGGCTTTCAGCCACGCGCGGTAATCGGTCTGATTGACCCGCTCCAGGTTGGCGGCGGGATCGAACAGCAAGCCATCGCGCAGCCCGCCGATCAGGTTGGCGGCACCCAGATCAAATAGAATCCACAGCCGCCGCAGTTCGGTATTGTTGGCCAGTTCCGCCGCAATCCGCGCGCCGATCCACACCCGCGCGCGGTGCAGCAGATCGGCCAGCGTTTCGTGATCGGCGCGGGTATGCAGCGCCGGATCGGGATCAAGCCGGTTGATCAGATCGGCGGCAGCGCGCAGCAGATCGAGCCCGGCGGCTTCGACTTTATGCCCCAGCCAGTCGAGCACGCGGTCCCACCAGCGCCGCCACCACGGCGCAGCGGTGCGGCCCGCGATAACCGCCGCGTGTTTTCCCTCAAGCTGGTGCAGGATATATTCGATCGCCTGCACAATCCGTCCCAGCAGGCCAGGAGCTGGATCGATCCCGGGGGTACCGGGAAATACCGGCAGCTCGAACACCCACGGAATCCACTTGCCGTCCACCTGTTCCATCAGGCTCATCGCCGGGGTCTGGGTAAAGCCTTGCTGCCAGTCGGCAAACGGAGGGCGCGCAGCTTCGGCGTACAGTGCCTGAACCATGCCAAAGGCGTTGTCATATTGACCCATGAACACGTGCAGCCCGTGCTCTTGAATGCGCTGGTGCAGATCCGCGTTGCGCCCGGTCGCGCATTTGCCGCCCAGCCGCCAGCCAAGCTGATAGACGGTAACCTCATAGCGGCCGCGCTGCTCGGGCGCGGTCAGGTTGAAAGCCGTGACCAGTCCCGACAGGCCCCCGCCCAAAATACTGACTCTGGTCTTCCCCACGCTGCATCTCCTCCAGCCGGGGCTGGGTGGAAGCGAACCCTGCGGCGACAAACGGTATTTTTGCTTATGAGTCCACCGATTCGCGCTGATCATGGTGCGGCCACAGCGGCAGATCGGGGTTGCGCGCAAACAGGATGAAGGCCGCGAACAGGAACGGGATACCCATCGCGAACGGCGAGATCAGATGGATATCGCCAACCTTGGGGTTGCCCAGCCAGGTATCGACAAAGGCCATCGACCCGAACGCCAGCACCGGCAGCACCGCCATCAGCTTGGTGTGCCCGCCGCGCCACGGCCGGTGCGGCATGCGCCGTTCAATCAAACGGTATGCGATAAACACCGCAAATGCGGTCAGCATCCAACCGCGGTAATTGAGCAGCGGCACGCCGAAATGTTCACCGCCGTTGACCCAGACCCATGCCGGGTGCCCGATCACGTTTTCGTCAAGCACCGTCGGCAGGCAGCGGATCGAGCCGGTGCCGCATGGGTGAAAGCTCATGATCGGGTCCATCGTCAGGTCCCACGCGGTCATCACCAGCGCGCTCAGCGCCGATACCCACAGCAGCCAGGCGGTGCCGTCTTCCTCACCCACCGGCTTGCCCTCGGCGAGCAGGTTGGTAACCACGTAGCTGGGATAAAACATCATGTACCAGGCGAACGGGATCAACACCGGGATCGTCCCCAGCAGCTTGGGCCCGAGCAGACTGGTGTAATAATACGGCCCGAAAATCAGCCCGGTTTTCTGTCCGATAAATTCGGCGAAGAATGACAAGATCGTGCACAGCGCCAGCAGTACCAGCGCCCGCGCCCAGCCAAGCATGACCACCGAATGCGCGAACGAAAACAGCGCAAAGCCAGGCACCAGGATCGACCACGGCAATCGCTCGATCGCGATGTTGAACCCGCCGGTGCTGATCCCGGCGTAGAAAACCCACGCCACCAGCACCAGAAGCATGATCCACACCGAAGCCGGAACCCGCGCGAAAAATTGTTGCAAGCGATTTGGCAAGGTACTGCCCCCCGGTCAGTCAGCTGTGCCGCCGTTGTTCCGTGTGATGCGCGCTATTGCAAGCGATTTGCAGCTCTATGCGGCGCTGGCGCGAAACTGGGCGAGCCGGGCCACTGCGTCATCAAGCACCGCTTCGTCCTTGGTGAAGCACAGCCGCAGATAGCCGGTTTCGGGGGCTTGCGCATAAAAAGCCGAGACCGGGATTGAGGCCACCCCGGCTTCGCGCACCAGCCGCTCGGCCAGCGCGGCATCGCCCGGCGGGAGACCCGACGCGGCCAGATCGAGCGTGATGAACCACGTTCCGCTGGCGGGCAGCACGGCGAAGCCAGCGTCTTCCAAACCGCGCACTAACCGCGTCTTAAGCTGGGCATAGCGCGTGCGCTGCGCAGCGAACCAGTTATCGGGCAAAGCCAGCCCGGCCGCCGCCGCCCATTGCAGCGCGGGCGGCGTGGTAAAGGTCAGGAACTGGTGCCGCGCGGCGATCCGCTCGGCCAAGGGCGGCGCCGCAACTGCCCAGCCGACTTTCCAGCCGTTCATCGAAAAGATCTGGCCCGCCGCGCCCACTTTGACCGTGCGCTCGGCCAGCGCCGGGATCGCCAGTGCCGAGATATGCGCGGTGCCATCGAACACCATCGCCTCCCACACTTCGTCGCACAGCACCCACAGGTCATGCGCCGCCGCCAGCGCGCCGATGGCTTCCAAATCGGCCTGGCTCAGCATCGCGCCGACCGGGTTGTTCGGCGTGTTGAGCACAATCCCGCGCGTCCTGGGACCGATCGCAGCGGTCAGCGCATCCAGCGGCAGCGTCCAGTGCGGCGGGGTCAGGCTGATCAGTTTGGCAGTGCCGCCAGCCCATTGCACCAACGGCAGATAAGCATCGTAGAGCGGCTGGACCAGGACCACTTCATCGCCCGGTGCGATCAGCGCGAGCAGCGTCGCGGCCAGCGCTTCGGTCCCGCCTGAGGTGACGATCACGTTATCGGCGGTTACTTCGAGCGATTGGGTGCGGTGGTAATAGTCGGCCACCGCGCGGCGCAGATCGGGCAGTCCGCGCATCGGCGGATACTGGTTGGACCGCTCGGCCAGCGCGGTTTGCGCCGCTAAAATAAGCTCGGGCGGCTCGGGCAGTTCGGGAAACCCTTGCCCCAGATTGATCGCGCCAAGATCGCGCGCGAGGCCGGACATATGTTCAAAGATGGTGGTGGCGGGCGCAGTCATCCTCGCCAGATTAGCCGCGCGGTTGCAGCCGGGTCAACGGGATCAGCACTGCTGCTGCCAGTAGCAGGCCGATCGCGGCCAGTTGCACCGCCCAATAGCCATGAAACCAGTCGAAACTCAGCCCCGCACCAACCACCCCCAATGCAGTGCCGATCCAGCCGATCCCGTGCAGCGCGCCAAAAATCGCGCCATAGCGCGCCGCGCCGAAGCGGTGGGCGACGAAATAGGCGAATATCCCGATATCGGCGCCTTGCAACATGCCAATCAGCCCGACCGCAAGCAGCAGCGGCACGAACGCGCCTTGCTGAGTCAGTAGCAGCACAAAGCCCAGCGTCGGCACCACATTGAGCAGCGATGCGACCAACCGCGGCTCGAACCGGTCAAGCAGCCACCCTCCGCCGATCTTGCCAATCAGCTGCCCGGCCGCGAAACTCGACAAACCCAGCGCCGCCTTGGCGGCGGTCAGCCCGCGCTCTTGCAGCATCGGGGAAAGCTGGCTGATCGTCGCGGCAGTGGCAATCGCGGCGCAGAAATTGGCCGCGACCAGCAGCCAGAAATCGCGGCTGCGCAGATAGTCGCGGTTTGGCGGGGTGGCGGCATTCGCAACGCCTGCGGTCGAGGCCGAGCGCGGCATCAAGGCCAGCACGGCCGGCAGCCCCAGCCCCAGCGCGCACAGCGCCAGTACCATAAATCCGGTGCGCCAGCCGTCCGCCGCGATCACGCCTTGCAGCCACGGCGGGATTAACAGCGTGGTCAGCGAAATTCCGGCCCCGACCAGGCCCAGCGCCATGCCGCGATAGCGCGTGAAATGCGCGTTGACCGGGCGGGTCAGCAACACCGTGGCGCTGCCCCCGCCGATAAACCCAATTATTGCCGTGCCCAGCGCCAAGGCCGCAAACCCATTGGCCCAGCGCCATAGCGCCAGCTCGCTCGCCGCCATTGCCAGCGTGCAGATCAGAAACATCCGGTGAAAGCCGTGCCGGTCCGCCAGCCACCCGATCATTGGCGCGCCCAGCGCCGCAGTGATGATCATCGACTGGATCAACCCGCTTTGGCCGCGGGTCAGGTGCAGATCTGCCGCCATCGGCAGCACAAGCAAATTGAACGTATAGAACAGCAGTGAGACGCCGGTGGCATTGGCTAGCGCTGCCGCCGCCACGATCCGCCAGCCGTCCGTCCATTCACCGGACCGAGCAGGAATGCTCATCGGATCAGGCTCAGTCCTCCACCGCAAAGGTGATTTCGGCATGTTCCGTTAGCCGGTCAACCAGCGCTTCGCCCAGCAGCGCACCGGGGGTGGAGACGCCGCCGCCGCTGGCGCAATCAAGCAGCGCGATCCCGGTTTCGGCAATCATCCGGCTGGTCGAACCATAGCCCGGATCATAGCGGCCTTTGACCCCATAGCGCAGCGACTCGCCATCGGGATATTCGCCGATGAACAGCACGTCGTAGAACCCGGCTTCGCGCTCTTCGGGGCTGGGGCCTTCGCCGGGCTTGGGCGGCTTGGCGCCGAACGGATTTTTAAGCATCTCACCGATCGCATGCGCCGCTTTCTGGCCCAGTTCGCCCGCGCTGGTCAGCATCATCTCGTCGTATTTGAAATCCTTGCCGTAGGGGTGACCCAGCAGCAGATTGGTGCGGTGGACGTTCTTGGTGTTGATCGTCGCCATGATGAACGGCGCGGCCCATTTGCCGACGCTTTCTTCGTATTCCGGCACCAGACCCTTGGGCTGGCTGGGCCCTTCGAAGCCGGGGGTCAGCCCGAACGGACTTTGCAGGATCGGAATCAGCTTCGGATTGCGGGCGACCGCCTTCATCGTCTCGGTCAGGCTGGCGGCCGTGCCGCCGCTAAAGGTGCCTTGCATGCTGCGCACCCGGCCTTTGACGCGCGGTGCAGGCCGACCAAACTTCGCCGTGGCCGCTTTTTGCAGCATCAGCACCCCCAGATCGAACGGGATCGAATCGAACCCGGACGAGAACGCGATACGCGCGCCCGAGGCCTTGGCCACCGCATCGTAGCGATCAATCATCTCGCGCATCCAGCCCGGCTCGCCGCACAAGTCGGCATAGTCGGTCCCGGCCTCGGCGCAGGCTTTGACCAACGGTTCGCCGTAGAGTTGATAAGGTCCGACCGTGGTCAGAATCACCCGCGCGCTGCCCGCCAGC
>JANMBA010000075.1:0-4274 GCA_031360105.1 Novosphingobium sp. | reverse complement strand
TTGGCAATGCGGCGCAAATTCTCGTAGTCGGCATCGTCGATGTCACGAATGGTCATGGTTGCCATGGCTAACTCCTTGCAAGCATAATGTAGCACAATTGCTTGCAAAATGCAAGTGCTACCGCCGCCACTTCGTCTTCCCTTGCCGCCCGAACCGGCCCTTCCTTGTCCCCGGCTTGCCCTCATTGCTCCGCCCGACAATCGGCGCGCGTTTGTCACTGTCGGGGATGCCGAGTTCGTCTTCCTCCAGTCGGCGGATTTCATCGCGCAGCCTCCCGGCTTCTTCGAATTCCAGGTCCGCTGCGGCGTTGCGCATCTTCTTTTCCAGGTCCTCGATGTACCCACGCAAATTATGCCCGACGAGGTTGTTGGCCCCTTCTGCGTCAATCTCGACCAGCACGCCGTCCCGCGAAGCCGTGTCGGCGACGATGTTGTGAATGTCGCGCTTGATGCTCTCAGGCGTGATGCCGTGTTCGATGTTGTAAGCGTGCTGCTTGTCGCGGCGGCGGTCGGTTTCGGCGATGGCGCGCTCCATGCTGCCGGTCATCCGGTCGGCATACAGGATCACGCGGCCATCGATGTTGCGCGCGGCGCGACCGATGGTCTGGATCAGGCTGGTTTCGCTGCGCAAAAAGCCCTCCTTGTCGGCATCAAGGATCGCGACCAGTCCGCATTCGGGAATGTCGAGGCCCTCGCGCAGCAGGTTGATCCCCACCAGCACGTCGTAGACCCCCAGCCGCAAATCGCGGATCAGCTCGATCCGTTCGAGCGTTTCGACGTCGCTGTGCATATACCGCACGCGCAGGCCCGCCTCGTGCATGAATTCGGTCAGATCCTCGGACATCCGCTTGGTCAGCGTGGTCACCAGCGTGCGGTAGCCAGCCAGCGCCACCTTGCGGCATTCCTCGATGCAATCCTGCACTTGATCCTCGACCGGGCGGATTTCCACCGGCGGATCGATCAAGCCAGTGGGCCGGATCACCTGTTCGGCGAAGACCCCGCCCGATTGCTCCATCTCCCACCCGCCCGGAGTGGCCGAAACCGCCACCGTCTGCGGGCGCATCGCGTCCCATTCGTTGAACCGCAGCGGGCGATTGTCGATGCAGCTGGGCAAGCGAAAGCCGTATTCGGCCAGCGTAATCTTGCGGCGGTGATCGCCTTTGCTCATCGCGCCGATCTGCGGCACGGTCTGGTGGCTTTCATCGACGAACAGCAGTGCGTTATCGGGCAGGTATTCGAACAAGGTCGGCGGCGGTTCGCCCGGCAGACGCCCGGTCAGAAAGCGTGAATAGTTCTCAATCCCCGCGCAGCTACCGGTCGCGGCGATCATCTCCAGATCGAAATTGGTGCGCTGCTCCAGCCGCTGGTGTTCGAGCAGTTTGCCCTCGGCTTCCAGCTCCTTCAACCGCTCGGACAGCTCGAACCGGATCGCGTCGGCCGCCTGCTTCATCGTCGGGCCGGGAGTGACGTAATGCGAATTGGCGTAGACGCGGATGGTGCTCAGCGCCGCACCCTTTTTGCCGGTCAGCGGATCGAACTCGGCGATCTCCTCGATCTCGTCACCGAAAAAGCTGATCCGCCATGCCATGTCCTCGTAATGCGACGGGTAAATCTCAAGATTATCGCCGCGCACCCGGAAATTGCCGCGCGCAAAGGCGGCATCGTTGCGCTTGTATTGCAGCGCCACCAGCTTGCGGATCAGCTCGCGCTGATCGGCGCTTTCGCCCTTCTTCAAGTCAAAGATCATCGCCGAATAGGTCTCGACCGAACCGATTCCATAGATGCACGACACCGAAGCCACGATGATCACGTCATCGCGCTCCAGCAACGAGCGGGTGGCCGAATGACGCATCCGGTCAATCGCTTCGTTAACGCTGCTTTCCTTCTCGATGTAGGTATCGCTGCGCGGCACATAGGCCTCGGGCTGGTAGTAATCGTAATACGAGACGAAAAATTCGACCGCGTTATCGGGAAAGAAACTGCGGAATTCGCCATACAGTTGCGCGGCCAGAACCTTGTTCGGCGCGAGGATCAGCGCCGGGCGCTGCGTCGCCTCGATCACTTGGGCCATCGTGTAGGTCTTGCCGCTGCCGGTTACCCCCAGCAGCACTTGCGTTTTGTCATCCGCGCTGATCCCCGCAACCAGCTCGGCAATCGCGGCTGGCTGATCGCCCGCAGGCGAATACTCGCTGACCAGATTGAACCGCTTGCCGCCCTCCACCTTGGCCGGCCGCGCCGGACGATGCGGGACGAACGCGCCCGAGGTATCAGGCTCTTCCAGGCCGCGGCGGATGACGAGTTGGGACATCTGGGACATATGGCGAACAGCGGTGTCCGGTTCAAGCGCCGCAGCGCAGGTGCTGCGCGATTAACTGCCCGTTCGGGCGCGGGCGGTGTGCTCCCGGATGTGTGGCCAGTCCCTCGCCGGGACTCGGCGACTCACGGGATTCAGCCAAATGCTTGCTGTTTGGACAATTGTGAAATAGTGTCTGCGCACGGGTCGTCGAATCAGAAACAATCACGCGCACAGCTGCGTGTAATTTTTATCGGCGGTACGGATTGTCTGAACCGACAAACTCCGCGCTGTTGGCGGGGGTTTAATGAGCGGTCCGGATATTTTCATTTCGTACAATCGCGAAGATGCGGCGATCGCGCAGCTGTATGCCGATGCCTTGACCGATGCGGGCCTGATCGTGTGGTGGGATGCCACGCTGCGGTCTGGCGAGGACTATGACGCGGTCACCGAACATTCGCTGCGCACGGCCAAGGCCGTGGTGGTGCTGTGGTCACCGCGCTCGGTCAATTCACGCTGGGTCCGGGCCGAAGCAACGATTGCTGATCGCGGCCACACGATGGTGCCGGTGATGATCGAACCCTGCGACCGCCCGGTGATGTTCGAATTGAAGCAGACAGTCGAAATGTCGCACTGGCACGGCGACTTGCAAGATAAGGCGTGGCTGAAATTCGTGGCTGACTTGTGGCACAAGATCGGCCGCGCGGAGCCCGAGCCAGCCGTTGCTGCACCTGCAATCCCCGCGGCCATCGCTGAAAAGCCTCAGACCGGACCCGTTTCGGCCGGGCGCAGCACGGTTGCGGTGCTGCCCGTGGGGTGCCGGGGCGGCGACAGCGAGCTTGAAGTGCAGGCCGAAGACCTGACCGAAGATATCACCCGTGAGCTGGCTCATAACGGGCATTTCCGGGTTATCGCGGCGGGCTCAATGGCGGCCTGGCGCGGCAAATCGATCGATCACAAGGATGTCGGGCGTCAGCTCGAGGCGCGCTATCTGGTTGAGGGCAAGTTGCAGCGCAGCGGCAAGGAAACCCGGCTGACCGTGCAGCTGATCGACGGCAATACCGGCAACGTGCTGTGGTCAACGCGGTTGGTTACCGAAGCCGAAGGCACCGCGTTCTCGGCCGACACCTTGCCGGTCGCTGCCGCCACGCAGCTGGCTGAACAGATCGTCCAGCGCGAGCAAACCCGGGCGATGGCCAAGCGCGCTCCGTTTACGGCGTGGGATCATATTTTTCGCTCCGCTGCCAATTCGCAGCGGGTCGATCAAGAAAGCGCGCATCAGGCGGTTGCCGAGGCGCAACTGGCAGTGGCGGCCGCGCCGGATATCGGGCTGGCCCATGCCATGCTGGCCTCTGCGCTGGCGGCCCTGCCGGAGAGCCAAGGGCACAAGCCCGACGCCGAGCAGATCCGCGAAATTCAGGCTCGAACCCGGCAGGCGATGCGGATCGATGGCAACAATCCATCGGTGCTGATGGCGCTGGCCGGTGCCTACAAGGGGCTGGGTGAATACGAGATTTGCTTGCGGCTGGCGCGGCGCACGGTGGAATTGTGGCCAAATTTGCCGCAGTCCTACCTGATCCTTGGCAATTCGTACCGTTTGCTGGGCCGGACTGCCGAAGCGGTTGTGGCTTACCGCAAGCAGGACCAGCTTTCACCGTTCGACAGCACCCGCAACGTCGCGCTGACGTGTCTGGGGGAATGTCTGCTGGCTGAAAAGCAGCCCGCAGCGGCGGAAGATGCGCTGGACCGGGCGCTGATGCTCGATCCCGAATACCCTGCCGCGCTCGAATGGAAGGCAATCATTGCCGACCATCTGGGCAAGGAACGCTCCGCGCTGGCCGTGATGCGTCAAATCCGTTCGGCGGAGGCGGCGGTGCCGCTTGACCAGCATGTCTGGCAGATCGGGCGCGACGAACATCTGCGCGATCGCAGCGCCGCGCATATCGCAACCTTGCGGCGCTTGTGGATCAGCATTGATGGCC
>JANMBA010000053.1:0-8666 GCA_031360105.1 Novosphingobium sp. | reverse complement strand
ATGAATGCGCGGAACAAATTGGTCTCATGGCTGATCGGCGCAAAGCCGTGGTCGCTGACCACCGCAATGACCGCATCGGGATGCACCTTGCGCTCGGCGCTGATCAATCGCCCCAGCGCCGCGTCGATCCGTTCGAGCACGGCGTGTGCAGGCGCGGTATCGGGGCCATCGGCGTGCTGCTGATGATCCAGTCCGGTCAGGTACACCGTGGCAAAATCAGGATGGTGCCGGGCGATCAGCGCCACCGCAAAACGCGCGCGGAGTTCGTCGCCCGCCACGCTTTCATCGATCCCGGCGGCATAAGGCTCGCTCACCGCGCGCTCTAGCGCGGGGATCAGCCCGGGAGTGGCCAGCGCGCCCAGCAGCTTGGCATCGTCGGCGTTCCCACTGCGCCACAGCTGCGGCAAGTTCCAGGTCACCCCCTTGGCCCCCACACTGACCGGCCAATGGACATTGCCGACGGTCAAGCCCGCCGCCGCTGCGGCTGACCACAAAGTCGGCGTCTTGATGTCACTGGCATACCAGAACCACCCGCCAGAATTGATTTGCAGCGGATCGAATGTGGTGTTGTTGACGATGCCGTGACGCGCCGGACTGGCGCCAGTTATCAGCGTGGTGTGGCTCGGATACGTGACCGTCGGCAGCACCCCGCGAACGCCAGTGGCATAGCTGCCTTCGGTCAGGAACCGCCGCAGATTGGGCACTTTCAAGCCGCGTTGCTGCGCCTCAATCACATCGCCGGGGCGCAGCCCATCGATCGAGATCAGCAGCACCGGTTCGGCCATGACCGAAGCGGGCAGCACTGCTGCCGCTGCGGCCAGACCAACCCCAAGCGCGATCCGGACAAATGCCCGCATCAGAAGCCCATCCTGAGCGAGACGAACGCCTGGCGCGGCGCGCCGGCCAGCAGCGTCTGATTATCGCCGCTGTTGCCAAACCCGTTCGAGCCAATCGTCGAGACATAGTTCAGGTCGAACAGGTTAGTGACGTTGAACTGCACTTCCAGGGGTTTCCTCATGCCGAGATCAAAGCGGTATCCCAAGGCCAGATCGACAACGGCCCGGCCATCGACCGATTTGTCGTTCGTGTAGGTGAAATAGCGGCGCGACATGGCATTGGTCGCGACGCGGAAGAAGCGGGTATCATCGTCATAGGCAAGTTCCAGATGCGCCAGATGCTTGGGCGAATCCACTACAGATTTGCCTGCAGTTGGAATGATCGTGGTGGTGCCCCTGGCGGTGATCACAACATTGTCGCGGTAAGTGTTGTCGTTGTAGCTGTAGGAGCCGAACAGCGTCCACGGGCCGGTCTTGTATTCGGCCGTCGCCTCAAGCCCTTGCGCGCGGACCGAACCGACGTTTTGCAGCGCATTGGCCGCGCCGACAATACCAACCGAGGTCGGGATCGTCAGCAGCCGGTTGCGGAAATCGACATGATAGGCTGCCAGCACCAGATGGAAGCCGCCGCCGCCATAACGGATCCCGGCTTCATAGGTGTTGGAACTCTCGGGCTTGAGGAATGGCTTGATGGCATCGAAGCCAGTCTGCGTCGAGGAGAACGGACCCGACGTGGTTGAGGAAACAAACGCGCGGGTCACCGAGGTAAACCCGGCGAAGGCTTCAAGCCCGCCGCCGAAATCATAATTTACACCGACATGCGGCTGGAACCAATCCTCGACGCTGAGATCGCCTGCGGTGCGCCCGCCCGAAATAACCGGCGCGGCGTGATTATCGACCTTGAAGCCCTTCCACCCCAGACTAATCCTGGCATCACCGATCGCGATATCGTCCTGCACATAATATTGCAGGGTCTTGGTCTGGAACTTGATATCCCACTGGGTGAAGAACGGGTTGGTCTGGAACTTCAGCAGATCGACCCCCGCAACGGTCCGGCTGGTCAAAGCGTAAAAGCGCCGCGCCTGCTCGAAATCGTTGTTTTCAAACCAGCCGCCGACGATCAGGTGATTGGCGCCAAAATCTGCCGTCACATCGCCGAACACCCCGTAACGATCGATGGTGTATTCGGTGGTGCGCACGGCAATCGGCACGCCGGTGGGGCTGTTAACATAAGGGGTGGCCCAGGTGCCCTGCCCTTCGTTGTGATGGTAGTAGCCCTTCAGGTGCGCAGTCAGCACCGAGCCCAGCGGCGCCGCCAGCCCAAGCGCGCCCAGCGTATCCTTGCGCAGGCCTGAAGCATCGTAATAGGCATCGTCGATCGACGTAATCGGCGCCGGATAGACCGTTCCGGCGGCTGGATTGAGCGGCGCCGTGCCGGTGTCTCCGCGATTGGCCCCGATATCGGCCACGCGCACTGCCAGCGCGTAATTCAAGGGGCCGAAATTGTCCCAGTCATATCCCAGGCGATTGATCATCTCTTGCGAGAGATCCTGATAATCCTGCTCGGCGCGGTCGGAATAACTGATATAGCCATCGAGCGTGGCATCCCCCAGTGGCAGCACCGCTTTGGCATTGGCGATCAACTGATGCTGCTCACCTTCACCCTTCCACTTGTCAGCCTTGTAATACTGGACCGAACCGAACGCGCGCGCGCCATCCGCGCTGCCCACACCCAGCCGGACGAAGCCGCGGATGGTATTCGATGAACCGTATGTGGCGCTGGCATCCACGCCAAGCACATCCTTTGGATCGATCGTAAAGAATTCAAGCGTGCCGCCCAGATTGCTGGTCGATTGGGTGGTGATCGAACCCGAACCCTGCGACACGGTCACCCGGCCGATATTGTCCGATGAAGCAGCGCGGCTGATGTGCAGGCCGTTGTGGTTGCCATAGGTCATGTCGCCCAGCGGGATACCGTCCAGGTTGAAGCCGAGCTGGTTCTGGTTGAACCCGCGAATCGTCACGCGGGTTGACCATTCATAGGCACCGAACGGATCGGCTGACTGCACGTTGACGCTGGGCAGTTTTTCGATTGCCCGCAGCGGACTGGTGCCGGGCGCGAGAATCTGAATATCCGCCGCTTTGACTTGCTGGACCTGCTTGGTTTCACCCTGACCGAACACCACAATTTCAGCGCCTTCCGCGCTGGCATCGGCATCGGTAACGGCAGTGACATCGGCAGCATAGGCCGCTTGCGGCAGGATCGCGGCAGTCGCGAGCAGTAGAGAAAAGTAATGACGCATAAAGGCCCCCATCTGGTTTGATTGACCGGGGAGCGGGTAGGTCACGCATGTTACGCTGCGATGCACAATTGGCGACGGATCAAAGTCAGTTTGACGACCGTGCGGCGACCGTGATTGGACAGCCGCGCTACCATCAAAAGCTAAGGCATTCTATTTGGCGAAAAGTTGCCCCAGATCGGCAAAGGCTTTCATCTCGATCGAATTGCCCGATGGATCGCGGAAAAACATCGTCGCCTGTTCGCCCGGCTCGCCTTTGAAGCGGATGTAGGGTTCGATCTCGAACTTGATGCCCGCCGCCGTCAGCCGGTCGGCCAAAGCCTGCCAATCTTCCAGCGACAGCACGATCCCGAAGTGCGGTACCGGCACGCCGTGGCCGTCGACCGGGTTGTTGCCAGCATCGGCGCTTGCCCGTTCCCCCACGCAGTGCACAACGAGCTGGTGGCCGTAGAAATCAAAATCGATCCATGTGTCCGAACTGCGCCCTTCCGCGCAGCCCATCACGCCGCTCCAGAAGTGGCGCGCAGCCCCCAGATCGTGGACCGGAAAGGCGAGGTGGAACGGGCGCAGGCTCATGTTGATCCCCAAGGCTCGTTCAGACTCGACACACGCAAGCTGAACGCTTAGCGCGCTAACCCATGAAGCTGATCATCGGCAACAAGAACTATTCGAGCTGGTCGCTGCGCGGCTGGCTGGCGGCCAAGCAATCGGGGCTGCCCTTCGAGGAAATCCAGGTCCCGCTGTACGGCGATGACTGGAACGCCGCGAAAAAGCAGAACGACGATATCGCGCCGTCATCGGGCAAGGTTCCGGTGCTGTGGGACGGCGATGCGGTGGTGTGGGACAGCCTGGCGATCATCGAATACCTGTCCGACAAGGTCGGGCGCGAACGGTTCTGGCCCAAAGCCGATGATGCCCGCGCGATGGCGCGCTCGATGGTCGCCGAAATGCATTCCTCGTTCACGGCGCTGCGCGAGCAATGTCCGATGAACGTGCGCACCCGGATCGCCGACGCCAGGATCGACGATGCGGCCAAGGCCGACGTGGTCCGCATCCTGACACTGTGGGCCGAAGCCCGGGCCCGGTTTGGCCGCGGCGGACCGTACCTGTTCGGCACGTTCAGCGCGGCGGACATTTTCTATGCGCCGGTGGTCAGCCGGTTCATCTCGTACGGGGTCGGCGTGCCGGGCTTTGCGCTCGCCTATATGGAAGCGGTCTGGGAGCACGAATGGCTGCAAAGCTGGATCGCCGCCGCCGAGGCCGAAGACTGGGTGATCGAACAGTTCGAGACGCCGATTAAAAAGTAGCCCGAGCTACCCGGCGATAAACCACCCCGCTACCCCGATCATCACCACCGCCATGATCCGGCGCACGACGCGGGTGCGCGCGGTATCGCTGAGCCAGGCATGTGCGCGTGCGGCCGTAAACACGATGGTCAGATGCACGGCGGTGGCAATCACGACGCTGGTCAGGCCCAGCGCGAAGGCCTGACGCAGTTGCAACGCGCCGCCCGACAGGAACGGCGGGACCACCGCCAGAAAGAACACGAAGGCCTTGGGGTTGACCGTGTTGAGCAACAGTCCGGCGGCAAACCCGTTGCGCTGGTCGTGCGGCGTGGGTTTCGTGGACTCGTCGGCCCAGGTGCGCCACGCCAGAAACAGCATCAAGATCGCGCCAGCACGCCGCAGCCATACCTGCAGTTCGGGGTGGGCGTGAACCAGTTCGGCCAGCCCCGCCGCCGCGAGCATCGCATTGAGCATCAAGCCAATCGCGATTCCAGCGGTGGCCGCAAAGCCAGCGCCGCGTCCTTTTGTCGCCGCGAGGCCGGCCAGCCATGCCATGTTGACCCCCGGGGTCGCCTCGAGGATGGCGACCGCCGCGACGAACCCCAGCCAGTCGATCTGCGCGCCGGGATCGGTCAAAAAGCGCGGCCGTCCTTGCGCCGCTGTTCTCCCGCGTCGGCGAACAGGTGCATATCGATATCGGGATAATGGCAGTCGGTTTCGGACGGCCGCCCGAGCGCCACAAATGTGCAGGGCGCGGCGGAGCGGTTTTGCAGCACGTGGCCGTTGCCATCGTTCTTCGCGAAGGCCGCGATATCGCCTGAACGCATGGGAGTTTCGCCAGTATCATCGACCAGCACCGCCTCGCCGCTGAGCATTACCACCAACTCGTCCTCGCCTTCGTGCCAGTGGCGCTGGCTGGACCAGGCGCCGGGTTGCAACACCACTTGGCTCGCACCGAAAACACTAAGGCCGGCGGCGGGCGCAAGGCGGCGATACCAGCGGCCTTGCACAACATCGGCATATTGCGCCGGATAGCCAGTGGTATTGGTCTGCGGGATGGCGCTAAGGTCGAGCTTGGGCATCGGCGGAACTCCAGCTTGTCAGCCAGCTGACTAGCCCATATGCCGTGATCGGACCATGACCATAACCAGCCCCACTGTACTTGATCTGGCGCAAGCCCTGATCGCCTGCCCCAGCGTCACCCCCGCTGCAGGGCTGGTGTTCTATTGCCTGGAACGCCAGCTTAAGCCGCTGGGCTTCGCTGTTCACCGCTTCCACGCGGGCGAAGCCCCCGACGGCCCGGTCGAGAACCTGTTCGCGATCCGGCCCGGGCCTGAGGGATCGCGCCACTTGGCCTTTGCCGGGCACGTCGATGTGGTCCCTCCGGGCGTAGGCTGGACCAGCGCGCCGTTTGCCCCCGAAGTACGCGGCAACCTGCTGTACGGACGCGGCGCGGTCGATATGAAGGGCGCAATTGCAGCGATGATCGCTGCGGCGGCGCAGGTGCCGCCCAACGCCGGGACAATCAGCTTCATCATCACCGGCGATGAGGAAGGCCCGGCGCGGTTCGGTACCGTGGCCTTGATCGAGCATATGCGCAGTGTCGGCGCATTGCCCGATCTGTGCCTGGTGGGCGAGCCCACTTCGGTGACCCGGCTGGGCGATATGATGAAAATCGGCCGGCGCGGTTCGACCAACATCTGGCTGGAAGTGGCCGGCAAAGAAGGCCACGTCGCTTACCCGCATCTGGCCGATAACCCGATCCCCCGGCTGGTCGCGCTGCTTGCCGAGCTCGACGCGCTGGAGCTCGATGCCGGGACTGATTGGTTCCAGGCCTCAAACCTTGAAGTGACCGAGCTGACCGCCCTTAACCCCGCAACCAACGTAATCCCCCCGCGCGCCTCGGCCCGGGTCTCGATCCGGTTCAACGATCTGCATTCGGGCAAGCTGCTGGGCGAGCAAGTCCGCGTGATTGCCGAGCGGCACGGCGGCACAATGCGGCAAGTGATCTATGGCGAGGCATTCCTGACCCCGCCCGGCGCGTTCTCGGCGTTGGTTTGCGAAGCGGTGGCTGCCGAGACCGGGATTACCCCCCAAGCCAGCACCACTGGCGGCACATCGGACGCGCGGTTCCTGAAAGACCTGTGCCCGGTGATTGAATTCGGGCTGTGCAACGCAACCATGCACAAGCGCGACGAAGCGGTGGCGGTGGAAGATCTGGAGGCTTTGGTGCGGATTTATGTGCGGGTGGCGAAGGCAGCTTTGGCCTGATAGTCTATCGGCAGAATAACGACGCACCGGGGAGCGCAGTATCACCATGACAGCACAGCGATCAGCCTTTGGCTGGCTCATCCACTTGCTCACCAAGTACCTGACCTGGTGCATAATGGGCGGAATGCTGCTGGGCGTGGCGGCCGGCTATCTGGTCCACGAAGACCTGCTGTCCGGGGTGATGACCACCGAGCATTGGGTCAAGACCTTCGGCACGCTCTCGGCGATCTTTCTCAACCTGATCAAGATGCTGGTAGCGCCGCTGGTCTTGGGGACAATCATCTCGGGCCTCGCGCATATGAACGACAGCGCGGCGGTTGGCCGGATCGGGCTGCGCGCGATCCTGTGGTTCATTGTCGCCAGCCTGATCTCGATCAGTTTGGGGCTGGTCATGGTCAACTTCTTCCAGCCCGGGGTCGGGGTCGATCTGGCCGCGCCGGTCAAAGCCGTGGGCGAAGTCAAGAAGCTCGACCTGTTTGAATTTATCGAGCACATTTTTCCCAAGAACCTGTTCACCGCGCTGTCTGAAAACAACGTCCTGCAGATCCTCGTATTCTCGCTGTTTGCCGGGATTGGCCTGACCGCGATTGGCGAAAAAGGTCGGCCCTTGGTCCGCGCGGCCGAGGCGCTGGCCGAACAGATGCTGCAAGTGACCGGCTATGTCATGCGGTTTGCGCCGTTTGCGGTGTTCGGTGCGCTGGCCAAGGTGGTCTCCGAAAACGGCCTCGGAATTCTGGGCACGTATGTGCAGTTGCTCGGGGAATTTTACCTCAGCCTGGCACTGCTGTGGACCTTGCTGATCGGGGTTGGCTGGGTGTTCCTGCGCAGCCGGGTGTTCACACTGGTGCGCTATGTCCGCGAGCCAGTGATGATCGCCTTTTCAACCGCGAGCAGCGAAGCGGCTATGCCTAAACTGTTTGAACAGCTCGACCGGTTCGGCATCCCGCGCCGCATCTCGGGCCTGATGGTGCCGCTGGGCTATTCGTTCAACCTCGACGGGTCGATGATGTACGCCAGTTTCGCGACGATCTTCATCGCGCAGGCCTATGGCTTCGACCTGTCGATCTCAACGCAGATCCTGATCCTGCTGACGCTGATGATCAGCTCGAAAGGCATTGCCGCCGTGCCGCGCGCCAGCCTGGTGGTGATCGCCGCGACATTGGCGATGTTCGATCTGCCGGTGGAGGGCATCGCGCTGGTGCTGGCGATCGATCAGTTCCTCGATATGGGCCGCACCGCCACCAATGTGCTGGGCAATGCGGTGGCAACCTCGGTAATCACCAAGTGGGAAGGGATGCTCCAGCCGCCGCTCGATCCCGATGGCGAAGATCTGCATGCACCCAGTGATACGGCGGAGCACGGCAGGCACGGGCTCCACCTCGATCCGGCGGGGTAGCTAGAAGGGTTTCACGACCTTCGGCTTGAACGCGCACAAATCCGCCACGCCGCAGCGCCAGCATTCGGGTGTCCGCGCCTTGCAGACATAGCGTCCATGCAGGATCAGCCAGTGATGCGCGCCCATTCGAAACGGCTGCGGGACCTGCTTGTCGAGCCGCAATTCCACCGCCAGCGGGGTCTTGCCTTTGGCAAGCCCGGTGCGATTCCCGACCCGGAAAATGTGCGTATCGACCGCGAATGTTTCCGCCGAGAACGCGCAGTTCATCACGACATTGGCGGTTTTGCGCCCAACCCCGGGCAGTGTGGTCAGCAAATCGCGGTCCGCCGGTACTTCGCCGCCATGATCGCGCACCAGAATTTCCGACAAGGCGATCACGTGTTTGGCTTTGGTATTAAACAGCCCGATGGTCTTGATCTGCTCCTTCAGCGCCGCCTCGCCCAGCGCGACCATCTGCGCCGGCGTGGTCACCGCGGCAAACAGCGCGCGGGTTGCCTTGTTGACCCCGACATCGGTCGATTGCGCCGACAGCACCACCGCGACCAGCAGCTGATAGGTGTTGCCGAACGCCAGCTCG
>JANMBA010000007.1:0-10346 GCA_031360105.1 Novosphingobium sp. | reverse complement strand
GCGCTGCGGCTGGCGCTGTTCCAGCACATGTTCCTCAAAGCCGTGTCGGTCCCCGCCTTCAGCCGCGCCAACGATATCTCACGCGATGACGTGCTCGAGATGGTGTTCACTTTGCGGATTGACGAAGCCGTGGCGCAAATGCGCCGCGCATTTCCGGTCAGCTTTCCGCAGATCACCGATTTTTCAGTCGGTGAGCCGACAGATTACCCCGATGACGCCGCCACCGGGTATGAGGCGATTCACCGCGATTTCATTGATCCCATCGCCCAGGCGCAGGACCTGGCGCTGCGGATCACTACGGCGATCGCCAATGTGTTCGGCGCGCACGGCTGAAATAACCAGGGGCAGTCCCTGCTCAATTGACGTTAAGCTTTACCTGCGTCGCAGTCCCGCACCGAAACGCCTGGCGCGCAGGGCTGGCAATTCGGTCGCGTTTGCGTAATGCGGGGCGGATGAAGTTCAATCCGCTTTATCCCGTGATCGGCGCAATGGTGCTTGGCGTTGTCCTGCTCGGCACAGTATTGATGCGCCCGTTTGGGGATACAGCGCAGGTTACCGGCCCCCCTCCCGCTCCGGCGCAATTCGCGCAGGGCCCGGCGCCGAAGCCAGCCGCTCCTTCAGCACCCGCCGACGAGCGTTTCGTCATCAAACGGATCCTGCCAATCACCGGCCCGATCAAATACGGCGAATGGCACTGGGACGAGAAAAATGTTCCGGCCGGGCCGCTCGTCATCACCGTCGATCTCGACGCGCGGGTATTGTCAGTGTTCCGCGGCGGGTATGAAATCGGCGCGACCGCCGTGCTACTGGGTACCAATGAAACGCCGACCCCGCTCGGCGTGTTTCCGGTTAAATGGAAGGACGCTGATCATCATTCGTCGACCTACGACAATGCGCCGATGCCGTTCACGATGAACTTGACCCCCGACGGAGTTGCGGTCCACGGGACCACGGTCGAAAAGGGCTATGCCAGCCACGGCTGCATCGGCGTGCCGAATGATTTTGCGAAGAAGATTTTCGGGATCACGCCCATTGGCACCAAGGTTTACATCACGCGCGGCAAGATGGCGAAGCCGGGTGAGAGTTTGATTTAGTGTTTGGTGAAACCGAGACTCCCCTCCCCGGTGGGGATGGGCCGGGGGTGGGGGTTCCACGCTCGATAGGTGAGACCCCCCATCCCAACCCTTCCCCCTAGGGGAAGGGCTGTTAGTTGAGCGAAGAGCATGGGCACTAGGCCAGCCCTCGTTCCACGTTCCGCTGCGTCGCATCGCCAAGCTGGCTGCCGCCGTCGATATCGAGGATCGTCCCGGTGATGTACCTGGCCGCGTCCGAGCACAGGAACACCGCGCCCTCGGCGATCTCTTCGATATGCCCCCAGCGTTTCAGCGCGATGCGTTCGAAGTGCTTGGCCTTGGTCGCAGGATCAGGGGCCAGCCGCGCCATGCCTTCGGTGCCTTCAATCGGGCCGGGCGAGATCCCGTTGACCCGCACATCCCCGCCCCATTCCAGCGCAAGCACCCGCACCAATTGGTTGATCCCGGCCTTGGCCGCGCAGGCGTGGGCCTGCAATTGCATCGGGTTGACCGCTTGCCCGGCGGTGATCGCGATCAGCGATGCGCCCGGCACAGCCAGCAGATCATGGCACGCGCGAAATACGTTGAACGTGCCGAGCAAGTCGATATCGATCACCGTCTTGAAGGCGTTGGACGACATCCCCAGCACCGGGGCGAGGAAATTGCCCGCCGCGCCTGAGACCACGATATCAAGCGGCCCGAACTGACCCCGGGTCTGCTCCAGCGCACCGCGAATTGCGCCGAAATCACGCACATCGGCCGACCAACCGATCGCATCGTTTCCGATTTCGGCCGCAGCATTGGCAGCCTTTTCGGGGTTGCGCCCAGCCACTGCGACTTGTGCGCCAAGCTGCGCCATGCGCTTGGCGATGCCCAGATTGATCCCGCTGGTCCCGCCTGCAATAAACGCAACTTTGCCTTCGAGAATGCCGTCTTTGAAGGGTGAGGTCATCATCAGTCTCCTCAGCGCGGGGCCATGCGGATCGCGCCGTCGAGGCGGATACATTGCGCGTTGAAATAGCCATTGCGGACCAGTTCGAGCACCAGGCTGCCAAATTCCTCAGGCTTGCCCAGCCGTTTGGGAAACGGCACCGACGCGGCCAGACTGTCGAGCACGTTCTGCTTGGCCCCCAGCATCAAGGGCGTCGAAAAAATCCCCGGCATGATTGCGTTGACCCGGATCCCCAGGTCCGACAGATCGCGCGCCATCGGCAGGACCAAGCCGTTTACACCCGCCTTGGCCGAGCCGTAAATGATCTGGCCGATCTGCCCGTCCTGTGCCGCGACCGAAGCAGTCAGGGTGATGCAGCCGCGCTCGCCGTCCTCATTGGGCGCAAGGCCCGCCATTCCTTCGGCTGAGAGCGAGGCGATCCGGTAGCTCGCGACCAGAATGCCCTGCACGCCGTAGATATAATCGTCGGTCGAGAGGCGCTTCAATTGACCCGCTTCCTTGTCGAACGCCAGCGTCTTGCCGCGCTTGCTGGTCATCGCGCAGTGAACCGTGATCCGTTCCTGCCCGTGCGCGGCGCGCGCCATGGCGAACCCGGCGATCACCGATTCTTCGGATGTAATATCGACCTTGCAGAACAACCCGCCGATGGCCCGCGCCACGGCTTCGCCAGCGGGTTCGTTGACATCAAAAATCGCCACTTTCGCGCCCGCCGCCGCCAGTGCTTCAGCGCTAGCCTGACCCAGCCCCGAGGCTCCGCCCGTCACGACCGCTGCCGTGCCCGAATCGATCTGCATGCTCTTTCTCCCGAATATTTAATCGCGCGATTAATGCCGCGCCCATTGACCTTCGGCAAGCGGGATTACAGCATAGGCAAACCAGCCAGGAGAGACACAATGACCGCCACCAAAGCCTATGGTGCCACTGCCCCCACCTCGGGCGTTGCCCCGATCGCAATCGAGCGGCGCGAACTGCGCGGCGAAGACGTTGCGATCGACATCACGTTCTGCGGGGTGTGCCATTCAGACCTGCACGCCGCGCGCAATGATTGGGGACGGACCAACTATCCGTTCGTTCCGGGGCATGAGATCGTGGGACTGATCAGCGCGGTTGGCGCGGACGTCACAGGCTTCAAAGTGGGTGACCGGGTCGCAGTCGGCACGGTGGTCGATAGTTGCCGCCACTGCGATGCCTGTGACGATGGCGAGGAAAATTATTGCCGCGAGGGCGTGACCGGGACGTACAACGGCAAAGACCGGATCGACGGCAGCCCGACCTATGGTGGCTACTCCAAATCCATCGTCGTCGCCGAACCCTATGTGCTGCGTATTCCCGATGGACTCGACATGGGCGCTGCCGCGCCGCTGCTCTGCGCCGGGATCACCACCTATTCACCGCTCAAGCACTGGAACGTCGGGCCGGGCAGCAAGGTTGGCGTGATCGGCCTTGGCGGTCTGGGCCATATGGGGGTCAAGTTCGCCAAAGCACTGGGCGCGGAAGTGACAATGATCACCACCTCGCCGGCCAAGGGCGCGGACGCGATCAAGCTTGGCGCAGATCACGTCCTGGTCTCGACCGACAAGGCGGCAATGAAGGCGGCGGCACGCAGTTTCGACTTCCTGCTTGATACGGTGCCGGTGGCGCACGATCTCACACCGTACTTGATGCTGCTTGAACGCAAAGGTACGCTGTGCATCGTCGGGATGATCGACATGACCCCCAGCTTCCATTCGGGGCTGCTGCTGATGGGGCAAAAGGCTGTCTCTGGGTCGGGCGTGGGCGGGATCGCGCAGACCCAGGAAATGCTCGACCTGTGCGCCGAAAAAGGCATTCTGGCCGAGGTCGAATATATCCGCATGGACGAGATCGAACAGGCATTCGAGCGGATGGAAAAAGCCGATATCAAATACCGTTTCGTGATCGATATGACCAGTCTTTGACCCATCAGGTCGATCTGTTCTGGTCGTTCCGTTCGCCCTATTCGTATCTGGTGACGCCGCGCTTGACCGAACTGGAGCGGGCTTACGATGTTCGGGTCACGGTCCGTCCGGTGCTGCCGATCGCGGTGCGTCAACCCGATTTCTTTGCCCAGACCGATCCGCTGTGGACCGGCTATTTGATGCGTGATTGCAAACGCAGCGCTGATTACGCCGGGCTGCCGCTACGCTGGCCGCGCCCCGATCCGGTGGTGATGGATATGGCAACGCGGACGTACCCGCTGGACCAGCCGTTCATCCACCGCCTGACCCGGCTCGGGCAACTGGCGGCCGAGCGCGGGCATGGACTGGCCTTGCTGCGCAGTGTCAGCCACCTGATCTGGTCGGGCGAGACTGATAACTGGGACGAGGGCGATCATCTGGCCCGCGCGGTCGCCGCTGCTGGCGGCGATTTGGCCGAAATGGACGGCGTGCTGGCGGCGAAGACCGAACGGCTCGATGCCGCGATCAAGACCAATGAAGCCGACCAGCGCCTGGGCGGGCATTACGGAGTGCCGCTGATGGTCTATGCCGGTGAGCCGTTTTTCGGGCAGGACCGGTATGATCAGTTGCTGTGGCGGATGCAGCAAACGGGACTGCAAGCGCGGCCCTAGCCGCGCCGCGGCGGTGCCTTGGTGAAACTCCAGCCTTCAGGCGTCGTGCGCGCCACCAGGTTGCCGATTGAGGCGGTCTCGCGGGCCAGTAGACTATCGAATAGCCGCGCCACGGCGCTGCCGCGTACTTCCTCGCCGCCCAACTCGCGCACAATTCGGGCGATCACCCGCAAGGCGGCCGCGCGCGGGGCCTGTGGGCGATAGGTCAGGCCCAGCGGCGCGCGACTGACACACTCGTTCCATTCGCGCTGCGCCGCCCATTCAATCGCGCCGTCGGCATCGGCCAGATGCGCCGCGCTGGCTGCCAATGCCGACACGTCCAGCCAATCGGCACCGTCCAGCGCTTTGCGCAGTCGCGCGCGGTCAAATTGGCTATCGAAATTCGACGGATCATTGACCGGTTCAAGCCCGGCGGCGGTCACCACTTCGGCCAGCTCAGCGCGGCGAAAGCCCAACAGCGGTCGCAGTAACGGCACCTGCGTCCCTGGCACGACCCCGCGCGCGCGCACTCCGGCCAGGCCCGCTACACCGCTGCCCCGGTTGAGCCGCATCAGCAGCGTCTCGGCCTGATCGTCGGCATGATGCGCGGTGGCGAGCGCGGTCAAACCTTCCGCAGCGGCCCAGTCAGCCAGCGCGGCGTAGCGCGCGGACCGGGCCTGCGCCTGCACGTTACCGGGGGCCACTGACACGGCCCGGACTGCGTGCGGGATTCCCGAGGCAGCGCAGAGCCGCGCCACCATGGCCGCTTCGCCCGCACTTTCGGCGCGCAACCGGTGATCGACTGTGGCCGCCGCAATCCGGCCAGGCAGCGCTTCGTGCGCCAGCAGCAACAGCGCCAGACTGTCTCCCCCGCCCGATACTGCCAGGCCCAGCCGCGCAGGACCGGCGGCGATAAAACCCGGCCACAGCGCATCCAGCGCAGCGGCAAAGCGATCAATCAGCGCGGGGCCGGCCGGCCGATCAATTGCACTTCAGCCCGGTGCTGGTCGCGTCATACTGAGTCTTTAGGCGGCCCGCAGCCTCTGCTGGGAAAGTCCCGGCGAACTGTTTAAGCGCCACGCAGCCCCGCTTGCTGTCGCCCATCTGGCGCATTGCTTCGCCAAGCAGCAGCAAGCTGTCCGGGGCGCGGTCACCTTTGGGTTCCAGCTTGTAATTCTGCAGGAACCACCCGGCCGCTTCGCGCGCATTGGCATCATCAAGGTAATTGCGGCCCAGCAAATTGCGGGCATAGCTGGTGCGTGAATGCTTGGGATATTTTTGCAGGAACATCTTCAGCTGCTGTTCGGATTCGGGGAAGAATTTGGCTTCCCACAGCCGGAAACCATACGAATATTCGTCGTCGCCGGCATCCCGGGTCTTGGGCTTTGGCACGGCGCTAACCGCTGCCACGCGCTTGGCCGCCGCATCGCTGGCAGTAGCCGGCTTGATTCCTGGCTTGACCACTGGTTTGACGGCTGCGGGAGCTGGAACCGGCTTTGGTGCAGCGCCCATAGCGGCCAGATTGCTATCCGTGCTGCTCGAGTTCGGTGGTCCAGCGGCAACTGCGGGCTTGGTTCCGGTCTCGATCACCGCCAGCCGGGCATCGAGCTTTTCCATGCGGTTATGGTCTTCTTCGACTTGCGCGGTCAGCCGGGCAACCTGGCCTTCGAGCGCGTCCATCCGGGCCAGCATATCCGCACTGGGCGCGCTGGCTGCGGATCCTGGCTGGGTGCTGGCTGGCTGGCCCGACTGCACTTGCGGGAAAAAACGGCCATCGGTGCCGGGGAATACCGCACGTTGCAGCGCCGCCACTTCGGATTCGACCTTGCGAATCCGCACCTCGGTTTCACCGCTGGTCTGCGCCCACAGCGGGCCCATGGCCGGACCCGAAAGTGCCAAGGCGGCCACCGCGTAAAGCGAGCGCTTTTTCCAGGGAAGCATGTTCATAATATCGGTATCCATTCCGAAAGTGCGCCCGCGTCCTGCACGGTCCTGTCTAAACCGGCTATTAACCACGCCCAGTGCTTAGCGCGAGCGGCCTGTCGCTGTCGAGCAAGCGCGAGTGGCTATCCGCAAACTATGTCGCCAGTGGAACGGGAGCGGGGCTGGCGGGCGCCGGTGTTGCGGAAGGCAGTGACGCCGGGGCACGCAAGGCTTCGACGCGCGGGGCGGGATTGCGCTGTTCGCGCGCAGGCGCAGCGGCGGCCCGGCGTGGTTGCGGCGTCGGAGCGGCGGCGGAAGGCCCGGTCGGGGCGCCTGAACCGGGCGCGCGCGCCAGCAAGGCCGCCGCGCTGACCGGCACATCCTTCATCGTCGCCTGGACCTCAGACAGCTTGGCCACCGCGTGTCCGCCTACGGTTATGCCCAGTTGATCGGGGCGGGCGGTCCACAGCAGCACCTCGCCCTGGTCGGCCGGGACGGTATAGCTTTCACCCAGCGCCAACTCTTTTTGCAAGATCTGCTGGCCAGCGCGGTCATAGAATTTCACCCAGACGCCCGGCTGCAGCGCGGTGAACACCACCGGACCAGCCGCCGCCGGAGCCTGCGCAACCAGCACAGTCGCCGCTGGGCCGGGCTGATCGCTGGGCAAGATCGAGGGCAACGAGCCGCCGGGCGAAAACAAGCTGGGCAGGAACATGATCCCGGCGATCACCGCCGCGACCACGCCGGCCAGCGCCAGCCAGGTCAGCCGGGCGCTGGGGACCCGGGCCGGATCGCCGGGTTCGAAACTTTGGACCGGGCGGCGCTGTTCGTCACCTTGCAAGTCGGACAGTTCGGCCCGGGTTGATAATGCAATCTCTGCCTCATCAAGTCCGACCGCGCGCGCCAGACTGCGCGAAAATCCGACCGCATAGGTCCGTCCAGGCAGCGCGGCATAATTGCCAGCTTCGAGCGCCTCGATCTGGCGCTGCGAGATGCGCGTATCGGCAGCAACTGCGGCCAAGCTAAGGCCAGCGTGCTCACGCGCGCGCCGCAAGCGCGCGCCAACCGTTTCGAGAGGCAATTGCGCCTCTGGAGCTAATTCATCTGCCATTCCCGACCCCGATTATAATGCGCACTTGTTATCGTTCGCAGTCAAACAGCCCGGATTGCCTCAGCAAGTCAACGGCAAAGCGTTGCTTGATGAGCGCAAAACGGCAAGTCGCGCGGGATTTGTGACGGGCTGGTGGAGATTGGCTCGCAGCAAGGCCTCCGCCAAGTCATCGCTCGGTATCAATCGATTTCAATTTCGCGCGCTTCGGCCCATTCGGTCAAGGCTTCGCGCAGGCTCGGCGGGGGGGCTGACAGCCACCGGGTCATCGCCTCGGTGATCTCGGCCAGATCGACCTTGCGCACCAGTTCCTTGATCGGGCCGACTGCGGCGGGGGTGATCGACAAGCGGCGAATCCCGATGCCCATCAGGGCCAGCGCTTCCAGTCGGCGGCCGCCCATTTCACCGCAGACGGTGACATCGACGGTGTGCCCGACCAGACTGGCTTGTGCCCGGCGCAGGAACCGCATGATCGAAACCGACAGCCAGTCATACCGCTCAGCCAACTTGGGATTGGACCGATCGGCCGCAAACAGGAACTGCGTCAGATCATTGGTCCCGATTGACAGGAATGACAGCTTGGGTGCGAGCAGATCGAGCGTTTCAGCCAGCGCCGGGACCTCAAGCATCGCGCCGTAACGAATTGCCTCGGGCAACGGCTTTTTGAGGCCTTGGAGATATTTGCGCTGGCTTTCAAACACCTCGCGCGCGGCATCGAACTCCCACGGTTCGGATACCATCGGGAACATCACGTTCAGCGTGCGGCCCGCTGCCGCTTCGAGCAGCGCGCGGGCCTGCACCTTCAGCAGCCCGCCACGCTCAAGCGCCACGCGCAGCGCGCGCCACCCCATCGCGGGGTTTTCCTCATGCTCGCCATTGTTGTGGCGCAGATATGGCAGCACCTTGTCGCCGCCAATATCGACGGTCCGAAACACCACCGGCCGGTCGCCCGCAATATCGAGCACATCGCGGTACAGCCGGGTCTGCCGCTCGCGCGCGGGCAAAGTAGCCGAAACCAGGAACTGGAATTCGGTGCGGAACAGCCCGACGCCGTCAGCCCCGGTTTGCGCCAGGGCCGGCATATCATCGCGCAGCCCGGCATTGATCATCACCGTGATCCGGGTCCCGTCGCGGGTGAACGGCTCAACATCGCGCAGTTTCACATAGGCTGCCTGGCGCTCTTTGCTTTTGGCAAAGCGCGCTTCGAACGCTTCGACCATCGGCGGCGCGGCGCGGACTGTGGCGCTGCCCTGATCGGCATCGAGCAGCAGCGGATCACCGTCGCGCACCGCCCCGCGCAAACCCCGCACCCGCCCCAGCACCGGAATACCCATCGCCCGCGCCACAATCACCACATGCGCAGTGAGCGAGCCCTCTTCGAGGATCACGCCTTTGAGCCGCCGCTTATCGTATTCGAGCAGTTCCGCCGGGCCCAGGTTGCGCGCGATCAGGATCGTGTCCGAGCGCAGCCCTTGGCTCGCGGCGGTGCCCATCTGCCCCGAAACGATCCGCAGCAAGCGGTTCGCCAGGTCTTCCAGATCGTGCATCCGGTCAGCCAGCAAGGGATCGTCGATCTGGCGCATCCGCATCCGGGTGCGCTGCTGGACCCGTTCAATCGCCGCCTCGGCGGTCAAGCCAGTCTCGATCGCCTCGATGATTCGGCGACTCCAGCCTTCGTCGTAAGCGAACATCTTGTAAGTTTCGAGCACCTCATCGTGCTCACCGCCGACCCCGAATTCGGCCTGGCTCGCCATCTTCTCGATCTGCTCGCGCATCTTGTCGAACGCGAGATAGACCCGGCTAAGCTCGGCCTGCGGGTCTTCGGCCATCACGTGCTCGATCGTGATCCGCGGCTGGTGATAAACCGCATTGCCGCTCGCCAGCCCTTTGACCAGCGCCAGCCCGGTCAGCCGGACCGGGCCGGTTTGCTGAGGGCTGAGCAGCGCGGCGTCTTCCTCATCGACCAGATCGGCATTGGCGATCAATTCGGCCAGCACCATCGCGGTGGTTTGCAGCGCCTCGATCTCAACCTCTTCATACCGGCGCGGATCGGCGTGCTGGACGCACAGCACCCCCACTGCGCGCTCGCGCCGCACGATCGGCACCCCGGCGAACGAATGGTACTTTTCTTCGCCAGTCTCAGGCCGATACGAAAAATCGGGATGCGCAGTCGCCTCGGCCAGATTGAGCATCTCGCTGCTCTGGGCAATTGTGCCGACCAGCCCTTCCCCGATGTCCATCCGGGTGACGTGGACCGCTTCCTGCGCCAGCCCTTTGGTGGCGAACAGTTCGAGCATGCCTTCGCGCAGCAGATAGATCGAGCAGACCTCGCTATCGAGCGCCTCGCCGATCACCTCTACCACCGTGTTGAGCTTGGTCTGCGCATTGCTGCGCGAGGCCATGACATCATGCAGGCGGGTCAGGATCTGGCGGGCGGCGGAAACGGCACTAGTGGCGGTCATACGCGGTGACTATCGCAAAGCGAGCAGCCAAAGCAAGCCGCAAGCGGGCGGGTGAGCGGTGCCGTGCGGTAAATTTCTCAGGTCAGTAGCCAGCCCCGCCTGCGGCATGTGCCCGCAGGCAGGGCTTGGCCGGTCTGGGTTTAGTGGTGCGCCAGCTCTTCCTTGATGCGCAGCTTTCGTTTCTTGAGGAGTTGGATGGTCGAAAGATCAGGCATCGGGCGGCGCAATTCATCGGCAAGTTTACGTTCAAGGCCATCATGTT
>JANMBA010000202.1:0-9296 GCA_031360105.1 Novosphingobium sp. | reverse complement strand
CCGGTCAGGCTGATGTTGCCGGTGTTGGCGATCGAGATCGCGTAGTTGATCGTGTCGCCCGCGCTGTCGGCCTGGCCGCCAACCCCGCCAGTGATCGAGGTCACCGACTTGGCCACGTCAATCGCCGGGTTGTAAACCAGCGGTGCAACCGCGCTGGCGCTAGCTGGCCCGGTCTGGCGGGAAGTTGCGGTGGCAGTATTCTCGATCGAACCCGAAAAGAAGCTGTTGGCTTCGACCGTGCCGTTCGAGTTTAGATCGGCCTGGGTTAGCGTATAGGTTTCACTGAGCGCGGCGCTCGCTACACCTGGCAACAAGGTGCCGACGTTATAGACGTTGCCCGTCAGCGGATCGGTCACCACGACATTTGTGAGAGTCACATTGCCGGTGTTGGTCACCACAATGGTGTAACTCGCGATATCGCCGGCGAAATCGCCGATATTGTCACCGTCGCCGCCGGACCAGCCGTTGAATACTTTGGTAATCGCGATCGAAGGTGCCTGAACGACCGGCGCAGCTGCTGTGTCAGTCGCGGTTACGGTGTTGGCGGTGCCCTGCTGGGTCGCAACAACCGTCGCGGAATTATCCTTGTCAGAGTCGCCGCCGCCGTTGGTATCCAGATCGGCCTGGGTTGCCGTTTGCGTCGCGGTATAATGCCAGATTTCGCCGGTATCGAGAACGTTGTTCGAATTGGTGTCGCCGCTGTTGAAACCACCAGCCTTGAACACCGCAACGGCACCGGCATTGGCAAGCGTGTCGGTTACTACGACATTGGTCAGGGCGGTTTCGCCATCGTTGCGAATATCGATCGTGTAATTGGCCACATCGCCCGCGCCATCGATCACCGTGGTCGAACCGGTGGTGTTGCCGCCGTCGGGGCCGTCGGTAATATTGACGAAGGCCTTGTCGATCAAAATGTGCGGGACGGGGTAATGGTTGCCGATCGGATCAACCTGAATCGTCGAGCCAACAGTCGCATTGGCGGCCACGATGACCGTCTCATAGGCACCGGTGGTCTGGGTCGAGCCAGCTGGATTCACTTCATCGACGAAATAGGTGCCGTTGGTCTTGACGCCGTAAAAGGTGTAATTTCCATTTGCGTCAGTGACCGTGGATTGCAGCTCGACATCGCCCGCATCAAGCACACCGTTATGGTTAGTGTCTTCGAACAGCTTGACAGTCACCCCGCCAACAAACGGATCGCTGCCGTTCTTGATCCCGTCGCTGTTGATATCACTGAACTTGGTACCGTGCAGCACAACGGCGTTCTGAGTACGCCATTCTTCGAAGGTTGCATCGGTGTTGTAATCGGCGCTGGCAAAGCCAAAAGCGGAATAGAGATAGAGGTAGGTCGTCGCGGGATCTTTGCCGCCAAATGCCGACACCGGAACAAGCACTGAGAGATCCGAGCGACCGCTGCCCGAAGAGTAGGCGTCCGTAAACAGGACCGAAACATCGTTGATGCCGCCACCCGCATCCAGATCGTAGTCCGGGGTCAGCGCTTGAAGCGCGGCGAGGGTGCCAATCGTACCGTCAGTCGAGCTGTACAATTTGAACGAATCGAGCGAAATCTGCTGCGTCGTCGGCGTCGAATTGCTCTCATTTACGTCAAGGCGGAAATCGTAATACTGCACCCCATTGATGGTAGTGATCGCCAGATCGCTCAGCTTGATGGTGTGGGTGAAATTGGTCGAGGTCTTGAGGTACGGGTTCGACGGGTCGTTGGTGACCGCCGAATTGAAGCCAAACTCGGTCGGGTTGTGCTGGAGGCCAAGAAAATCGTTGAAGCCGCCCGTACCTGAATTGATAATACCGCTGCCAAAGGTCGCCCCGTTGATTACGGCGGTCGCGGTCTGGACGCGTAGATCAACATCCAGTTTGCCGTCTGCGGTGAGATCGGTGATTTGCGCTAGAGAGACGGTCGGATCGTTGAGCTCTTTGTCAAAGATTGCGTCACCGTTGGTGTCAACGCGAATGGCCATCTTAAATCCCCTATCAGAGTACAAGCGCAGACCCCGACTGTCGCAACACGCGACCACCCGGCATCCCAGTGAATTTCAGACTGTCTGGCTTATTAGCCACCTCGGGCGAGCGATCTGCATTGAGCAGAATGTGCGCTACAGCCGGGTGCGACTCCGATTGGTTAACAAAACACTACCACTCAACCGTCTCAATGCAAGGGGCTTTTCTGTTCACGGCGAATGTGACACAGATGGTCGTGTTCTGATCGGATGCGTGGGTCGTATCCCGGACGCCAGACCTGATCGCGCTGCTTTTACAGGAAGCTGCGCGACGTGAGATTTGGCGCAGGGCTGCGGAGGATTTGGAACCATGCGGGCACTGATGCCGCATGGCCGGCATAAATCTATGATCCATCGTGCTATTTCTGTTTCAAGCAGGGTGCGTGACGGTCCTATTGGGGAGAGAGTTTGTGGGGAAATTTCGCAAAATCCGCAGCGTGGTGTCGGTGTTGTCGATTGCGTCGATGCTGGCTGGTCCGGCGTTGGCCGACCCTGTTACCCTCGATCAAGCACTTTTGCACGGGCTTGAACGCAGTCCCGAAGTGGGGCAGGCGCAAGCGCGGATCGGTGCAGCCGAAGCGGCCAGGGATCAGGCCAAGCGCAGCTGGTTCCCTACGATCGAACTCGATGGCGCGGCCGGTTTCCGGCACCTTGAAAACGATGCGCGGGTCAATTTGGGCCTGTCTTCGCTCGATGAAAAGCCGCTTTACGCCACCATCGGCGTTAATCAGCCGGTATTCGATTTCGGTCGCCGCGCAAACGAAACGCGCGCCCGGAACGCCCGGCTGAATTCAGCCGGTTGGGAAGAGCAGGCCACTGGTGAAGAGGCCGCATACGGCATTGCGCGCGCTTATCTGCAAGTTCTGGTCCAACAGCGCATCGTCCAGTCCAGTCAAGACAACCTTGAATTCCACACCGCATTGGCGGCCGATGTCAGTGAAGGCGTCGACAAGGGCGCAATGAGCATCTCGGAGCGCCAGCAGGCGCAAGAGCGGGTTCAGGGGGCCAAGATATTTCTCGCTCAGGCCACCACTGACCTTGCCACTGCGACAGCTGAGCTGACTTTGCTGGTCGGCATGGCCAACATCGAACTGTCCACTCCGCCCGATGCTTCGGCCATACTGCCGGGTTCGCTTGATCTGGCGCTGGCCGAAGCCGCGAACAGCGATCCTCGGCTACGGACGATGAGCGGCCGGCTAGAAGAAGCCAAGTGGACCGCCAAGCGGGCCCATGCCGAATTGTTACCGATCTTCGGGTTGCAAGGCAAAGCCAGCGGCGGCAAGGATTTTGAAGGCTACCGCGGCACCACTCGCGATTATTCGCTGCTGTTCTCAATGCGCTGGAACCTGTTCGATGGCGGGGTCACTGCGGCCCGTATCCGCGAGGCCGAGCGCAACACCGACGGCGCCGGGTTCGCGCTGGCGCAGACCCGGCGCGATAGTGAATTGCAAGTGCGCAAAGCCTGGCTCGGACTGCAGAACTGGCGCTCACGGCTCGAAAACCAGCAAGCGCGGTTCGAAGCTGCGAACGCGGTGCGCGATACCTATCGCGCACAATTCGGGATTGGGCGGCGCTCGCTGCTTGACCTGCTCGATGCCCAGGGTGCGGTTTACAACGCCTCGGTCGAAGCCGAAGCCGCGCGGGCCGGAACGCTGCTGGCGGAGTACGGCGTGCTCGCGCAGCTGGGCCGGTTGCGCGCCTTTTTCGGGATCGGTAAAACCACGGTGGACCCGAAACTGTACGGCCCGCGATAATGTTTTTGCTGGTCCGCCTCGGCCAGCTCTGGCGGTTGAATTCTGTGCCAGCCGCGCTGCTGACCTTGCTGGCCTATGGGGCGACCGGTGCCTTGGTTCCGCATCGCGCAAACCTGGTCGCTGGTTCGCCAGGCAGCATCCAGGCGGCGGCGGCTGATCCCGCGTCAGCGGCAGCGCTGCTGGCAATCACCGCCGATTCGCAATCGCTGGTCGCGCGCATTGACGAAGCGCGCACGGCCAATGCCGCAATCCCGCTGATCGCAAACGGGCTGCAACCGGCGCATCCGTTCGATGCCTATCGCGTTGCGGACTTGACCGCTGCCCCCCGTGCGCAGCAATGCTTGGCCCTGGCGATGTATTACGAGGCGGGGTTCGAGGGGCGTGACGGACGGCTCGCAGTGGCTCAGGTCGTGCTCAACCGGGTGCGCCATCCGGCCTTCCCGCACGATGTCTGCTCTGTGGTATTCCAGCATTCGGTTAGCGATGTGTGTCAGTTTACCTTTGCCTGCGACGGCGCAATGCAGCGGTCGCGGCTACCCGGTTTGTGGAGCCAGGCCTTGGCCGAGGCTGGGGCGGCGCTGCATGGCAAGGTGTTTGCGCCGGTCGGGATGGCAACGCATTACCACGCCGATTATGTATTTCCCCGGTGGGCCCCCCGGCTGGAGAAAGTAGCGGTGATCGGGCATCATATGTTCTATCGCTGGCCCAATGGCTGGGGTCTGCGCCGGGCCTTCACGGCGGGCTATGCTGGGTCCGAACCAGCCTTTGGCGCAATCGAGCAGGCGGCGCCCGACTTGATCGTGCTGCCGCCAGAACTCACTGCTGCGGCGGGCGAAATCGCTCCGATCCGCAGCGCGAACGAAGCCGGGTTCGTCGATCCTTCAAAGGGCTGGGTTCCGCGCATTTCGCAGCCCCGGCCAAGCCCCGAGCCCACCGCAGCGGCAGTTGTGCCGGCCGCCGAAAAGCCTGCGCCATAGACTGCTGGCCGGGTGTTGCCGCAGCGCTCAGCGCGGGTGCCCAGAATCAGGCTAATCGGCAGCGGCGATGCTGATGCTGTCGGTTCCAGCGTTATAAGAAACGGTGAATCCAGATGCACGCAAGCTTGCCAGACTGACATATTCACTGGCACTTGCGGCAGCAGCAAAGCGGGCAGCGCTGGCCGGGTCCATTCGGTCTGAAACCAGCCCGAGCAGATCGCCGACTTTGATCGCAGGGATCATGTCAGCACCGATCCGGACATCCAGCGCCTTGGCCGATGAACCGGCTACTGTGACTGCAACCTGGTGGTAAACAATCCCTCCGACCAACCTGTCCTTCACCGGGGCGATGCGAACCGTGCCAGCCTGGCTCGGCTTGGCAGGTGCCGGGGCAAGCGCGGCAGTCGGCGTCCGAGCCGGGCTGTGAATGCGCGCCAAATCAAATTTGCGCAGTTGCAGCGAGTTGATCAGTCGAAGCGGCTGCGGTGCAGGCGCGGGCTTGGCTTCAGCTTTGTGAAAGGCCGTTTCGACCGGCAAGGCGGCACTCGTCACTGATAACTTGCTGACAACCGGATCGGGCGCAGCCGCAGGTTCGGGTGCACGTGCAAGAGTTTGCACGACGGCTGACGGTCCGGCCGGCAGATCGATCGGCTTGGTTTGCGATGCGATCGGAACCGGCGCGAATGCAGCGGAACTCTGGTCCGGTTTAGGTGCGGTTCTGACAAGCGCGGCTGCGTCCGGGTCGGCCAGTCCTTCGGTCCGAACTTCGTCTGATCGCTCCGCTGCAACCGCCAGCGACGGGGTGGGAATGGCCTCAAACGCTCCCGCGAAGCTCTGGCTCGGTTGCGCGGTAACATCCCCGCTGGCCGGCGCAGCGACCAGCGGTTCGCGCCGAGGCACCTGCATCGCGGCAGTTGCGGGGGCGGAGATCGATGGCGGCGCACCCTTGGGTGCCTGCTGCGGCTTTGTGGCAAAATCGGTCATGGAGAGTGTGGGAACAGCACTGGGCTGCGTTGCCTCAAGCCCAATCTGCATCGCGCTGAAGTGGCGCTCTGCCGGACTTGAAGACTTGCTCTCGGGCGTTTTACCAACGGGCAATTCACCCTGATCCGTGATCACACTGGCGTTGCCTGCGGCTGGTTTCGCCGCATTCATGACCGGAAATTTGGTAGCGGCAGCACGCGCGGTTTCGGCCAAACTCAGGGTGTAGTCGACCCGAGCGACCGGAACCGAAACTACACTCGGGCTCAATGCCGCGACACTTCCAACCAAGCTGATCGCCAGCGTTGTACCATACAACACCGGATGATCCGAGACCATCAAGCTTGCCGTTTGAAATCCAGCCATGAAATTGCCCCTCCGGTTGACCCCTGAGGCCAAGACTTTCGGTCGTTTCAACGACTGGAGTCAATGATCAATCGGGTCTCTGACCTACTCCGACCAATTCAATACTCTGAATTATATAGATATTTGCCTGCGCCTTAGGCGGGCCATGACGCGGGAACAGCGGCCCAGACCGCGAATCTGACTGGTTATGGCACGGTTTGCGTGAGGCTCGCTTCCAAACATGGTTAACGACCGATTCGCTCCGGCTTTAACCATTTAAGATGCTGAATGAGGCGACTTTTGGCTTCGTTTGATAAACCTGAAGGCTGTTCACAACGCCGTTTTGGTTGGCGCAAAGCCGCCATGACCGGGCTTTCTGGCTCCACAGGCGCAAGGACGAAGGTTGCCAATGAGGGTTAATTCGCTTGCGGCAGCGTCCGACAAGTGGAATGTTTTTTAGCAGGCCGGTTGGTCTTCGAGTCGGATCGTTTGAATCCGTACGAAATTTCACCGGCAAAAAACCAGGGCGCAGAACGAGATGACGATTTGAACGGCTTGCAGATCGCGGGCTGCGGGTTGTTGTTCTGCGTCGAAACTGTTTCGCGCCCGGTCCTGCTTGGGTCGGTCGCATTGAAAGCGAAGTGACTGCTATGGACTATGTAGGCAATGCCAACTCCGCATCCGACGCTCCCATGAGCGATATGGCCGCAAATCCAGCTGCTCCCGATGTCGCGGAGCAAGCGCGGATGCTGCCTTCCGGAGATGCCGGTGATCGCCCGCAGCACTCGTCGTTTCCTTCGGCCGCCGCGCCTGGCGCTGGCGGTGGAGCGATCCAACTGATCCCGGATGCCAACAACGTGGTCGTCCTGCCAGATGGCGCGACGCTTGATAATCTGGTGGTTCGCGGACGCGACCTGGTGATCGAGACGGCTGACGGCCACATCTACATCATCCCGAATGGCGCTGTATTCGTGCCTCAGATTGTGGCGCAGGGCGTAACCGTCCCGCCGCTCAACCTTGCCGCACTGCTGATCGGGCACGAGCCCCAGCCGGCCGCCGGAGCGGTGCAAAGTTCGGGTGGCAATTTCGAAGTCCACGTGAATCCGCTGCAGGATGCCTACAACCTCGGCAATCTCTTGCCTTATACCGAGCTCGCATTCCCTGAACCGCGCGCGCAGGAAATCATCCCACCGAAGATTGACCGTCCGGTTACCACGATTATTATCACGCCAGATCAGCCCGCCGGTGCAGTCGATGCGACAGCGTCGGTCAACGAGGCCGGCCTGCCCGCGCGTGGCACAGAACCAGCCGGGTCGAATGCCGCCGCCAACAGCGAAACAACGGCCGGCTCAATCGTATTTCAAGCGCCCGATGGTCTGACTTCTATTTCCCTCAACGGTGTCGGCATTACGGCGGTTGGCCAGACCTTCACAACCGCGCGCGGCGTGCTGACCATCACCAGCATTGCGCCAGGTAACTATGGCTACAGCTACACGCTGACCGACAATACCTCAGGCGACAACACGTCTGACGACTTCCAGGTGGTCGTGACGGATGCCGATGGCGACGCCGCTTCGGCAACCCTTGCGATCCGCATAATCGACGACGTGCCGACCGCACGCAACGACACCGATACAGTCCCGGCTGCAAACTATTCGGCACAAACCGGCAATGTCGTGACCGGCGTTGGCACCACCAGCGGCGCGGCCGGCGCCGACACTGTCGGCGCGGACAATGCCACCCTGACCCGGATCGCCAGCAACAATGTTGCTGCCAACACCGACACCACGTTCGACGAATCGGGCAATCTGGTGGTCGCCGGGCAATACGGCATGCTGACGATCAAAGCTGACGGCAGCTATTCATACGTCCGCGCCGCCGGCACACCGGGCGGCGTAACCGACGTGTTCACCTACACGCTGACCGATGGCGATACCGACACTTCGACCGCCACGCTGACGATCAATATCACCGACAGTCCAGCGACCGTTGTCACCTTGCCCACCAGCGAAAGCGGCACGATTGTCAATGAAGCCGGATTGCCCCCGCGCGGCAGTGAGCCGCAGGGATCGAACGAGCCCGCGCCCAGCGAAAACGCTAGCGGCACGATCACGGTCACGGCACCCGATGGCATCGCCTCGGTGCAGATCAATGGAGTGACGGTCACCGGTCCAGGTCAGGTCATCACCCTGCCCACCGGCACTTTCACGATCACCAGCTACAACACCGCCACCGGCGCGGTCGGCTATACTTTCACGCTGACAGACAACACCAGCGGCAACTCCACCTCGCAGGTCGTCAACGTCACTGTCACCGATATTGACGGCGACAGTGACACCAAGCCGTTCACGATCACGATCATCGACGACATGCCGACTGCGCGCGCTGATACCGATTTGGTCGCTTCGGGCACCTATGGCCCGGAAACCGGCAATGTCATGACCGGAACCGACACCACTAGCGGTGCAGCCGGCGCTGACACCAAGGGCGCCGATGGTGCTGCGGTGACCGGGATTGTCGGCGCTGCCGCCGGCACTGTCGGTGGAACGACTGCGGGTGCCTACGGCATGCTGACGCTCACTGCCGACGGAAGCTATAGCTACGTCCGCAGTGCCGGCTCGCCGGGCGGCGTCAGCGATGTGTTTACTTACACCATCACCGATGGCGACGGTGACACTTCCACCGCGACACTAACGATCAGCATCGCCGATGCAACTCCGCTCACCGGGCCCAATCTCACGGTACTGCTCGACGACGACGCGCTGGCTGGCGGCAACCCCGGCGGCACCGACGACATCACTCCCGATACCGCCAACACCTCCGGCACGCTGGCGGGTTCGGGCGGCGACGGCGCGCTGACCTGGGCATTGTCGAACTCGGGCGCTCCGGCTGGCTTCTCTTATGCTGCCAACGGCACCGGAATCGACGTGTTCCAGGGTGCCACCAAGGTCGTGGCGATCACGCTTAATGCGGCGAATGGCGCCTACACCGTCACGCAACTTGCACCGATCGTGCACGCCGCTGGCAGCAATGAAAACAGCCAGCCCTTCACGCTGAACTACACCATCACCGACGCAGATGGCGACAGCGCACCGGGCACTCTGGCAATCAGCGTCAACGACGATACGCCAACAGCGAGCGCCTCGCTCACCCAGCCCGTGCTGACCGTCGATGAGACGGCGTTCGCCACCAACGCCACGGCCAACTTCGCCAGCGTCTTC
>JANMBA010000191.1:0-16499 GCA_031360105.1 Novosphingobium sp. | reverse complement strand
GGGCGAGCAATGCGTCGCCTTGTCGCGCGCGGTGGGGTATTACAGCGCGGGCACGGTCGAACTGATCGTCAGCGGAGCGGACCCCAGCGGCGAGAGCTTCTACTTCCTCGAAATGAACATCCGGCTGCAGGTTGAACATCCGGTGACCGAGGCGATCACCGCGATCGATCTGGTCGAACAGATGATCCGCGTCGCTTACGGCGAAAAGCTCGCCATGACGCAGGCCGATATCGGGATTGACGGCTGGGCGATCGAGAACCGGGTCTATGCCGAAGACCCCTATCGCGGGTTCTTGCCCAGTACGGGACGGCTGGTGCGCTACGATCCGCCGGTGCCGGGCTGGGAAGACGACGGCGCGGGCAACGGCCGCCGCGGGATTGACGGCATCCGGGTGGACGACGGGGTTTACGAAGGCGGCGAGGTTTCGATGTTCTACGATCCGATGATCGCCAAGCTGGTCACCTGGGGCGAGACCCGCGACGAAGCGGCGGACAAGCAGATCGCCGCGCTGGACGCCTTCGAAATCGAGGGCCTGAGCCACAACATCGATTTCGTCAGCGCGATCATGCAGCACCCGCGCTTCCGCTCGGGCGAGCTGACTACCGGGTTCATCGCCGAGGAATATCCCGACGGGTTCCACGGCGCGGCCACTTCGGACGAGGTGCTGGGGCACCTTGCCGCCGTCGCCGGGTTCGTCGCCACCGCGCGGGCGGACCGGGCGCGGCAAATCGATGGGCAATTGGCGGATGAGCTGGAGCCGCCGTACGATTGGTCGGTAACGATTGCGGGGAAGACGTTTGCGGTGAGTCTTGATGAAGAAATCACCGTCGATGGCGCGCCGGTCGATCTGGCGCTCGAATATACCCCCGGCGACCGGCTGATCGAGGCTGAGATTGGTGACGTGGTATACGGGATCAAGCTCGCCGTCACCCGGACCGGGTTCAAGCTGACCACGCGCGGGGCGATCCATCAGGTGCAGGTGCTGCCCGCCGGGATCGCGCCGCTGACCCGGCACATGATCACCAAGGTTCCGCCCGACCTGTCACGGTTCCTGATTTGCCCGATGCCCGGCCTGCTGGTGGCACTCAACGTCGCGGTGGGCGACAAGGTAGAGGCCGGACAGCCGCTCGCGGTGGTCGAGGCGATGAAGATGGAGAACATCCTGCGCGCTGAGAAGAGCGCTACCGTCAAGGTGATCAACGCCAAGCAGGGCGATAGCCTGGCAGTTGATGCGGTGATTTTGGAACTGGAATAACATGCACCTCAGCCACGCGCCCGATGCCCCAGCGGCCGAGCCAATCGACTTCGGCCAGTTTCTCAGCGTCGATATCCGGGTCGGCACGGTGCTCAGCGCGGAGCCGTTTCCCGAGGCGCGCAAGCCAGCGTATAAGCTGCTGATCGATTTTGGCCCCACCATCGGCGTCAGGAAATCGAGCGCGCAGATCACCGAACGGTACACGCTGGCCGAACTGCCCGGGCGGAAACTCGCCGCAGTGGTCAACTTTCCGCCGCGCCAGATCGGAAAATTTATGTCCGAAGTGCTGACCTTGGGGTTCGCCGATGAAACCGGCGCGGTGATCCTGTTCGCGCCCGATCACGCTGTGCCCAATGGCGCGCGGCTGTTCTGATAAAGCTTTGACCTGACCGGCAAACCGTGAGAGCAATCGCGCAGTGGGTCGCACTCTACTGTGGTGCGGAAGGCGGGAATGATGGGCAAGGTGTTTGCGCTGTTGATCGGGATAGATAGCTATCCGGCAGGCACGCGCTCGCTTGAAGGCTGCGTCAACGATGTTGATGACGTCGCGGACTATCTGACCGACCATTTCAGCGACGCCGCGCTGCTAAAGCTGACCAATGCCGATGCCACTTACGCCAATGTGATCGCGCAGATCCGCACGCATTTGGGGCAGGCGGGCAAGGATGATGTCGCCTATCTGCATTACAGCGGCCACGGTGCGCGATCGCGGGCTGCGCCCGAATTTGCCCGGCTCGATCAGAGCGGGCGCGATGAAGGGCTGGTCTGCCATGACAGCCGGGTGAGCGACAATTACGATCTGGCCGACAAAGAGCTGGCGCTGCTGATCGCCGAACTGGCCAGGAACGAACCGCACATCGCCTGGGTGCTCGATTGCTGCCATTCGGGCACCGGCACCCGCGACGTTGACGGCGCGAGCATGGCCGGCGTGCGCGGAGTGAGCGAGGGGAACTATCCGCGGCGGCTCGAAACCTATTTGGAAGGCCAGTATGCACAGGCGCAGCGCGGCGGTGATGGTTTGCCGCTGATCCCGCACAGCCGCCACATGCTGATGGCGGCTTGCGACAAGGACGAGACCGCCAAAGAAGATCTGGTCCACGCGCGCGGGATTTTCACCCGCTCACTCTACGATGTGCTGCGCGAAACGAATGGCGATTTGTCTTACGCCGAGCTTTACAGCCGCGCGCGGGTGCGGGTCGGCGAATATGTCCGCAGCGTCGATAGCGGAACGCAGCGCCCGCAGTTTGAAGCGGTCGGCGGGTTCGATGGCTGGCAGGGGTTCCTTGGCCGGGCGCGGGTAATCGGGCGCAAAACCTATTCGGTCGGCGAGGTTGGCGGCGTCTGGCACGCTGATTGCGGAGCGCTGGCGGGTCTGCCGCTCAGCCCGGCCAGCCCGGTGATGCTGTCCTTGGCTGCTGAAAATCGGCCCGATGTGGCGCTGGGCAATGCGGCGGTGACGCGGGTGCGCGCGACCAGCAGCGAGATCGTGCCGGATTTCGCCGCCGATCCCACCGTGCATTATCTGGCCACCGTCACCTCGCTGCCCGATCCGCCGCTGCGGGTGTTCTGCAAAGCCGCCGCGCCGCTGCGGGATGAACTTGATCAGATCCTGCGAGCCGATCCGATGCTGACGGCCGAACTGGTCGGGCCAGACAGCGCCGACGATGGCTATGTCCTGACCGTTGAAGATGGGCGGCTGGTGCTGTTTCGGGTCGATGACGAGGCCACGGTGGCCACCTTCGCGCTGGACGATCCGGCGAAATGGGGTCCGGAGCTGTTGGCTGCGCTGACTCACGTGGCGCAGTGGCGGCGGCTGCTGGCGCTGGACAATCCGGCTCCGCAGCTCGATCCTGGCAAAGTCACGCTGAGCTATGCCCAAACCATGCCCGATGGCAGCGAACGGGTGCACCGGGCACCGGCCTTCACGATCCCGGTTGAGCGCAAACCCGACGGCACCTGGGACAGCGTGCACGGCGAACTGCGGCTGCGCAACCAGACCAGCCGCGCGCTCAATTTCGCGCTGCTGCACTTTGGCGCAGACCATTCGGTCAGCGTTATGGCGCACAACCAGGCCGCGCCGAGCGATCAGCCGACCGTGATCATGTTGACCAAGCGCGATGGCACCACCACCCCGCGCACTGATCTGTGGCTCGAAGACAGCAGCAAGGAGACCGTCGAACAGTTCAAGCTGGTCCTTGCGACCGAGCCAATCGATACGTTTCGGCTTGCGCTGGAGGGCTTTGGCAACAGCCGCGGCGTGGGCAGTGAGGAAGAGATGCTGGCCGCCACCAAAGCGATCGATGATGACTGGTTCACCATCCCGCTGACCGTGCGGTTGACCCCGCAGCTGGCGCAAGTTGGCGAAGCGGCGGCGAGCTTGGCCGGTGGCCAGATCAGCGTCGCCGGGCATACCGGCGTCACCGCCAACCTGGCCCTGGTGACCACGCTGGGTGACGCCCGCGGGACCGGAGCGGAGGATGGGTTCGCCGGGATGCTGGCGGCTGCCGGGATCACTCCCGCGCCGCTCGCGGGTGGGCGCGGCAGCGCGGCTGCCGCGCTGGATATCACTGACATTTCCGATCCCGACCGGCTCGTCGCTGCGCCGCTGCAAGTGAAGCTGAACCTGAAACTGGGCGCGGACGAAGTGCTGCTGCCGCTGGTCCGCGATGGGGCCTATCTGGTTCCGGCGGGTGATTTCTGGACTGACGAGACCGGCGCGACGCAAGTTGAACTGCGCCACGTGCCCACCCCGCTCACCGATCAGCGCGGGCTGGGCTCATCGCTGCGACTGTATTTCTTCAAGGCGGTGCTGGGCTATGCCAAAGTCAACCGGCTGCGCCTGGCCAGCTTCGATGCGGCTGGCAAGGCCAGCTATTCCGCTGACGGAACCATTACAGCGGTCAAGCCTGCGAACCGCGTGCTGGTGGTGATCCACGGGATCATCGGCGATACCCGCGGGCTGCTCGAAGGGATGCACGCCGCCGGGCTGACGGCGGGCTTCGATTGTGTGCTGGCTTACGATTACGAAAACCTCTCGACCGCAATCGAGCAAACCGGGCGCTTGTTTGGCCAAGACCTTGCGGCGGTGGGCATCGGGCCAGACGACGGCAAGCACTTGACCGTGTTGGCGCATTCGATGGGCGGCCTGGTATCGCGCTGGTTCGTGGAGAAAGAGGGCGGCGCGGCCACGGTCGATCATCTGGTGATGTGCGGCACCCCGAATGCGGGATCGCCGTTCGGCGAGATTGGCAAAGGCCGCAAGATACTGCTCGCGCTGATGGCGGTGGGCGCAAACTTCAATCCGCCGGTCTGTGCCGCGATCGCTGGCGCGCTGACCGCTTCGGCCAAGCTGTTGGGCACGCTTGAACAGATGGCCCCCGGCTCGGAGTTTATCACGGCGCTGAATGGCGCGGGTTCGGGCGCGGCGCGGTATACCATCCTGGCCGGCGACATCGCGGCTTACCAGCCGGACGATCAGGCGTTCTTCGGCGGACTGATGACCAAAATCAGCCGGTTCGCGCCGCTTGATCTGCTGTTTGATCACAGTGCGAACGACATTGCGGTAAAGACCCATTCGATCCTGCTCGATGATGTGCTGGGCGATCATCCGGCCACCCGGATCAATGTGGCGTGCCACCATCTCAACTATTTCAGCAGCCCAGCGGGGCTCGCCGCCTTGCGCGCGGTGGTCTGGGCATGATGTCAGGAAAACCGGTCATTCTCGCGGCGTTTGCGAACGATCAGGGCCGCTTTCTGGAGAGCCTCCAGCAGGAGAGCGACGCGCTCAGCGATGCGTTGCGCGCCAAGAAGGATGGCGGCTACATCGATCTGGAAGTGCAGCAGGGTGCCTCCATCGAGCGCTTGTTTGCACTTATCGGGCGGTACGGCGATGATCTGGCGCTGCTGCATTACGGCGGCCACGCCAATGGCGCGGTGCTCGATCTGCAGGCCAGCGGCGGGACGAATGCGCAGGCGCATGGTGCGGGCCTCGCGCAGCTGCTCGGCAGCCTGCCCAATCTCAAGTTGGTATTCCTCAACGGCTGCGCCACGCAAGGCCATGTTGAGGCGCTGCTGGCGGCAGGGGTTCCAGCGGTGATCGCCACCTCGGCCCCGGTTGAAGATGACATCGCGCTGCAGTTTGCCAAAGCGTTTTATAGCGCGCTGGCCGATCCCGCCGCCAGCCGGACCATCGATTTTGCCTTCGCCCGGGCCAAGGCGCTGGTCGCCACCGCCAAAGGCAGTGCGATTTCGGTTGAAAGCCGGGGGGTGGGCGCGGGCGACGATACTCCGCCCGAGGTAGGCGCGGCCAAATGGGGGCTGTTCGCGGGCAAGGGTAAGGCAGCTGAGCTCGCCTGGACTTTGCCCGATACCCGCGCCGCCGATTTTGTGATCGAACGCAGCGCGCCAGTTACGGCTACCGCAATCGCCACTCCCAACGTGAACCTAATCGCGCGGCAAGCCGCCGCGGTCAGCGATATCGATCAGGATTTTCGCGAGCGGATGGAACTAGAGCGCAAGCTCAGCCGTGATGGCACGGTTGATGAGCGGCTGATCCGCGAAGGAATTATCAATGCTTTCCCCTCACCAATCGGGGAAAAATTGCGGATTTTGTTTGCGGGCGGGCAAATGGGTGATCCGCGGCTGCGGCTGACGGTGGCGACGTATGACATCACCACGCGGTTCGTCGCCTTCGCGCTATTGGCGCAGTTGTGGGATCTGTTTGAAGACAAAGCTGGCGCAGTGACGCTGAGCGATCCGCAGTGGCAGGCGATTGAAGCGTTCAACCAGCTTGACGAAGCGGGCGCGGCGCGGTTCGATTATCTGGAATTTGCGATCACGCTGACCGCAGCGCTCGCGGCCAATCAGACCTTGTCCTATATGAGCCAGTGCGCCGCGCTCGCCGCAGCGATGGAGCAGAGCGACTGCGCCGCCGCGCAAAGCTTTATGAACACCATGCGCGCGGCGATCTTTGATGGCACAGTCGATCCGGGCCAAGCGGCTGACCTGGCGCAGCAAGCCGATGCGCACCTTGATGCGGCGCTGTATGTGCTGACCTTTGTGGCGGGTTACAAGCTGGCGACGATCAAAGAGATTACGATCAACCGGTCCCGCCGCAAGGAGCCATCGTTCCTGCACCGCCGGGTGGTGCTCGACCGGGCGGCGGCGGCACTTTACAAGGACGACACCCAGTCGCTGCTGCACTTTGCGGATAACGAATCGGTGATCCTGCTCAAGGAACTGGACGACGTCACCAGTTACATCAATCTCTCGCCATTCATGCTTGATCAGAATGCGCTGACCCGCAATCCGGGGACCAATCTGTATTTCTTTCACTGGTTCGATGAAGCCACGGGCACGCTGCATTACAATCAGATCAGCGAGGATACCGACCGGATCGAACTGCGCGCAGTCATGCCGCCGCCGTTCGATGTCTCGCACCCGCCGATGTTCAAGCTGTATCAGGAATTCCGCTCGACGGTGGCACGGCGATGACTGATCCTGCATCCGCACCCAGCTCGCCGTTCAAGTTTCTCGATGCTTATGGCGCGCAGGACAGCGCGGTGTTCTTCGGGCGCGATGATGAGATTGAGGCGCTATATCGGCTGCTGGGCGAAAGCCGGCTGGTGCTGGTTTACGGCCAGTCGGGCACCGGAAAAACCAGTCTGGTGCAATGCGGGCTGACCAAGAAGTTCAGCCCGGTCAACTGGTTGCCGATCACTGTGCGGCGGGGCGACCACATCGGCGCGGCGCTGGATCAGGCGCTGGCGGCCCTGGCGATCACTCCGCTTACACCGACTGCGAGCACCGCCGAGGCGATCCGTTCGGTGTTTCTCGATCATTTGCGTCCGGTATTCCTGATCTTCGACCAGTTCGAAGAGCTGTATGTGCTAGGTAGCAAGGCCGAACAGGAGGCGTTTTACGCCACGATCAAAGCGGTGCTTGAGGCTGACGTTTCGTGCCGGGTGATCTTGCTGCTGCGCGAAGAATACCTCGCCGCGCTCGACCCGTTTGAACGCGCGGTGCCCGCGCTGTTCGACAAGCGGCTGCGGGTCGAGGTGATGACCAACAGCAATGTCGAAAAGGTAATCCTTGGCACCACTGCAGCGCACGGAATAACGCTCGAACACGGCGGCGATACGGCGCGGCTGATCATCGACCAGCTCGATGACAAGCGCGTGGGCGTACAGCTCGCTTACTTGCAGGTCTATCTTGACCATCTTTACCGGGTCGCGGCGTGCGGCGGCGGGGCGGTTTCGTTCACCGATGCCCAGATCGCCGACGCCGGTAAACTGGGCGATATCATGGCTGGGTTCCTCGACGAGCAGGAACAGGCGATCGCGACGGCGCTCGCGGCGCAGGGCGCCACTGCACCGCCGGGCGGTGTGACGCGGCTCCTTGAGGAATTCGTCTCGGCCGAGGGCACCAAACAGCCCAGCACCTACGATCAGGTGCTCGCCCGGATCCCCAGCGCCGCATCGTGGCTGTCAGCAGCGCTGGCCCTGCTCCAGTCCAGCCGCCTGCTGCGCCAAGTCGATGGCCACTACGAACTGGCGCACGATGCGCTGGCCGGGCGCATCGCTGAGCGGCGCAGCGGCGAGCGCAAGCAGCTGTTGATGGTCGAAAAGCTGGTGCAGAACCGCGTGGCTGAGTTTGCCCAGACCAAGACGCTGCTTAACCCCGGGGAACTGGCGCTGGTTAGTCAGGCCGGCCAGCTGGTCGATCCGCTCGATGGCAGTCGGCTGTTAAAGCTGGACGATGCGGCGAACCAGTTCGTCAAGCGCAGCCGGATGGCCATGTGGCGGCGGCGGTTCGGGCGGATCGCCCTGCTGTTTACCGCGATCCTGATCCCGGCGCTGGTAATCCTGTGGAGCTGGGGCGGGACGCAGATTGCCGAAGAAGGCAAAGCCAATGCCAGCAATATTGCGGATGTGGTCGGGTTCGGCACCTTTCACAACCTGCAAGGGCAGCAGGACGAACAGGTGCTGGCTGCGGCGGTGTGGGCGCATGACGTGGTCCGCAACAGCAATATCAATCGTGATTTTGACGAGGGTGATTTCACCGACGCCGAAGGCGATGCCAGTTTCTGGGGCCAGCTATATGATGCTGACAAGCTGTTTGATGGTACGAATGATGCACAAGGGATCGCCAGCTATCAAAAGTTCGAGGCGGAGCAACGGGATGACTATGGCGGCAATGCGTTCGATGTGAAAACCGCCGGCAAGTTGAAGGCGGTGCTGTGGCACCATTATTTCTCGGTAAGACCGCGCGATGCCAAGGTTGCCAATGCGCTGTTTGATATGATGCAAACGGCCATGATCGGGCTCGAAAGCGATCCGGTGGGGTTCACCGATGATTTGAAAGATTTGTGCAATCAGCCCGAAGCGCCGGTCATGCTGGGCAAGAAATGCGAAAAATATCTCGACAAGGACGCGCCGCCGGTCCCGGTCCAGCCGTCACCGGCCAGCGATTCCCAGCCGCCGTCACGGATCAATTACGATACAGCGCGCCCGCCCAGCACGTGACTGGTTACCGATGATTTGACAGCCCCCGAACCAGCCTGCGCGGGCTGGTCCGGTGCGCCAAGCTGATCAGCCGCGATCTTCGAGCCCGCGGCCGCCCCGGTCCTCAAGCCCGCGTGTTCCGCGATCTTCAAGACCACGCGTGCCGCGATCCTCAAGCCCGCGATCTTTGGTTTTGTCTGGCGTTTTAGCAGGCTTCTTGGCAGGCTTATCCATGACTCGACTCCCCAGTTTGCGTTCCCTTTAGGTAAATTACCCGAAACCTATCAGATTGACCAAACTAATAAATCGAGGGTCCTGGCGCAGCGGATCGAGCAGCGGATCGGCCTGCAATTGAATCAGCCCCGAATCGAGCGCGGCGTAGCCGGTTTCAAGCAAGGTCAGCGCTTCTTCCTTGCGGCCCCATTGAGTCATGATCTGGGCGCGTTGGTACAAGCTGTTGTCGCCATCACTGGCAGTCAGTTCTGCCAATAGCCGTTCCGCTTCAGCAGTTTTGTTCTGGCGGATTGCCAATATGGCCAGACCGGGCAAACGGAACAGGCTGCTTTTCTCCTTGGCAAAGGTGGCCGCCGCGCCGGCCTGATCTCCTTGCATCAGCCGCGCCATGGCGAGCGTACTATACGCATTGGTCATTTCCGGATTGAGCCTTAGCGCCTGCTCGATCGGAGCCGCCACCGCCGCATAATTGCGCGAGACATATTCAACCTGGCCAATCAGCCGGAACGCCCTGGCATTAAGTGGATCGAGCTGGGCCGCGCGGGTAACCGCAGGCCGCGCTGTGTCAAAGCGCCCGCAGCGTGCTTCAAAATTGCCGAACCGCCCCAGAATATCGGCATCGCCGCGCGCCAGTTCGTACGACAGGCGATAAGGCTGGCGGGCGCCGCGTGCATCAAGTCGTCCGTCGATCAAGGCAAAGCCCAAAGTCGCCTGTGCAGCGGCCAGATTGGGGGTTAATCTGACCGCGCCGCGCGCAACCGCGATGGCTTCGTTGTAGCGGGTCCTGCGCGCATCGCCCTGATCGTACTGGTTACCGAACACCACCAGCGTGCGCGCCAAGGCGGCCTGCGCCAGCGCAAACTGCGCGTCTTCGGCCACTGCGGCGCGGAAACTCTTCAGCGCCAGATCATCGCTGTCGCGCCCGCTTTCCATGGCAAACTGGTCAAGTCCGCGCAGATAGTCATCGTAAGCTGCAAAGCTGTTGGTCCCGCCCAGCTCCTTGTTGCTGCCTTTGGCGCCGTGCGCCGCCATTTGCCGGGTTAGCGCGATGACCACTGCGCCGGCAATTTCCTCTTGCACGGCAAAGACGTTGCTCAGCTCGTGGTCAAAGCTCTGTGCCCACCGGCTCAGCCCGCTCGCGCCTTCGATCAGTTCGGCCGAAACGCGCACCCGCGATGCATCACGCCGCACCGTGCCTTCGAGCAAATAGGCGACGTTCAGCGCGCGGGACATCGACCCCGCATCCTGCTGAGCCTTGGCGATCTTGGCCGATGAGGTCTGCGCGGCGACTGCCAGCAGGCTTTCAGAGGCGAGCTGCGAGCGCACTTCAGCCGATAGCCCGGCGGAAAAATAGTTCCCCTCGCTATCGCCGCTGAGGTTGGTGAACGGCAGCACGGCGACGCTGTTGGCGCTGGCCCGGTTGGCGAACAGCCCGCTCCACCACAGACCACCCGCTGCCGCGCCCGCCGCCACCAGTCCGCCGCCGATCAGCGCATTGCGGCGGCTGAGCCCCGGCGAGCGCAGCACCGTGATCGGACGCTGGGCCGGGCCATCGTGGAGCGCGGCCAGCGCTTGCAGCATCGCCGCGACCCCGGGATCATGCGCCGCGCGGTGCGGATTGACTTTGTAGGTTTGAAACTGGCGGAAGCCCAACGGCGGCTTGCTGCCATCGACGCTCAGCGGAACCAGGCAGCCCCGGTCGCGCCCGCGGGTCGCCTCGTCGTGGACCCAGTGCGAGGCGGCCGATTTGGCTGACCACAGCACCACCACCGCGCGCGCGCTTTCCAGCGCCGCCTCGGTTGATTTGGCGAAGCGTTCGCCCGGCGTGAGCATCCCGTCCCACCACACTGGATAACCCGCGGCTTCGATCGCGGCGATGATCGGCCGAACCAGCTTCAGATCGTCCCGCGAATAGCTGACGAACACCGTCGGAGCGGCCAGCGGTTCATCCGGGCTGTCAGCTACCATCGGGTGGTGCCACTATCTGGCGCATGTTGTCCCCACTGGCCGCCGGGTTGCAAACCGGCCGCCTTCACGATGCTAAGTCGTGGGCGAGCTTAGAGCAAGCAATTGCGCGCCTTGCGGATCGCGCAGGCGCTTCCCATTTTGCTTGCTTGAGCGCAGGTTCGCCAGCGCCGCGACCCGCTGACAGGAGAAGTGCGATGAATTGGGCAGATGCAATCGCTTTGGCCAAAGGAGCCGAAAATCCGCCGCCGCGCCGCGATCAGCGCAGCGAAGCCGAATGGCGCGCCGCGCTCTCGTCCGAGCAATATCAGGTCATGCGGCTCAAAGGCACTGAACGCCCGTTCGCCAGCGAGATGTGCAGTTTGTTCAAGCCCGGCCAGTATGCCTGCGCGGGCTGCGGGACCGAACTGTTCGATAGCGCCAACAAGTTTGAAAGCGGCACCGGCTGGCCCAGTTTCGGCGAGCCGGTGGCAGACGGCGTGGTCGGTTATCACCTCGATACCAGCCACGGCATGCAACGGGTCGAAGCCACGTGCAATGTCTGCGACGCGCATCTGGGCCACGTCTTTCCCGATGGTCCGGCCCCCAGCGGGCTGCGCTATTGTATGAATGCAGTGTCGCTGGAGAGAGTGGCAGACGCCTAGTGTGACCGACTGGAATTTCGATAACAGCCTGATTCGCGAACTGCCGGGGCTGTTCACGCCGTGGCAGGCCGAGCCGCCGAAAGCGCCGCAGCTCAGCGTGTTCAACGCTGCCTTGGCGGCGCAGCTTGGCTTGCCCGGGCGCGAAGTTGGCGAGCGTCAGCTGGCTGATTGGCTTTCGGGCGCCGTGCCAGTGCCGGGCAGCGAGCCCGCCGCGCTGGCTTATGCCGGGCACCAATTTGGTCAGTTCAACCCCGCGATGGGCGATGGCCGCGCGTTGCTATTGGGCGAGATTCTGACTCCGGTCGGGACGCGGTTCGATTTGCAGTTCAAGGGGTCGGGCCGCACGCCCTATTCACGCGGCGGCGACGGGATGTGCGCGCTGGGCCCGGCATTGCGCGAATATCTGATGTCAGAGGCGATGGCGGCGCTGGGGGTTCCCAGTACCCGCAGCCTGGCGGTGGTGACGACCGGCAGCGGGATCTGGCGCGAATTGTCCCACCCGGCCGCCGTGCTAACCCGGGTTGCCGCGAGCCATTTGCGCATCGGGACGTTTGAATTTGCCGCCGCGCACCAAGGGCTCGAAGCGGTGCAAAGATTGGCCGACTATACCCTGGCCCGGCACTATCCGGCGTTGCTGGCGGCGCGCAATCGTCCGCTCGCGCTGCTCGAAGCGGTGGCCGAGGCGCAGGCGCGGCTGATCGCCAAATGGATGGCGCTGGGATTTGTGCACGGCGTGATGAACACCGACAATGTCACAATCTCGGGCGAGACGATCGATTATGGCCCCTGCGCTTTCCTCGATAACTACAGCGCCAACGAAGTGTTCAGCTCGATCGACCGGCAGGGCCGTTATGCATACGGCCAGCAACCGGCGGTGTGCCGCTGGAACCTCTATCAACTGGCCTCGGCCTTGATCGAGGCGATTGCGGCGGTCGATCCAGCCGATACCGAACAGGCGCGGACCCTGCTGGAAGGCTGGCCGCTGCGCTATCAGGCGCACTGGCTGCGTGAATTGCGCGCCAAGCTGGGGCTGAACACCGAGCAAGCCGGGGATTTTGAATTGGCGCAGGACTTGTTTGCCCAGCTTGAAGGCCAGCAGGCGGATTTCACGCTGCTGTTCCGTTTACTGTCCGCCAGTTTGACCGGGGGCTATGCAGTGATCGCCGAACAGCTGCTCGATCCTGCCGCGCTCCAGCCATGGCATGCACGCTGGCAGGCCCGGATTGCGCTGGAGCCGGCCGAACCAGAGACCCGCGCGGCGGCGATGGCGGCGGTCAATCCGCTGTATATCGCCCGCAATCACCGGCTGGATGTGGCGCTAGCTGCGGCTGAGGCGGGCGATCTTGGGCCATTTAATGCGCTGCTCGCCGCCGTCAGTCAGCCCTTTGCGGCGCAGCCCGGCTGGGAACAATTCGCTGCGGCTGCCCCCACCGGCACCGCGCACCATGTAACCTTTTGCGGAACCTGAGCGTATCTAAGGCTGAAGGAGTTTTTACCGTGTTCAAGAAATCAATCCTCGCCGCCGGAGCAGCCATGTTGCTCGCCGTCCCGATGACCGCCCCGGCCGCGCAAGTCGGTGCCCGCAGCGAAACCATTGTGCTCGCTGGCGGGTGCTTCTGGGGCATGGAGGGCACCTTCGAGCACGTCAAAGGCGTGACCAGCGTGACTTCGGGCTATGCCGGGGGCAGCGCTGCGGATGCGACTTACGACGCGGTCAGTACCGAGCGGACCGGCCATGCCGAAGCGATCAAAGTGACCTTCGATCCAGGCAAGATCTCGCTCGGCGAAATTATGAAAGTCTATTTTACCGTAGCGCATGATCCGACCCAGACGGACGGCCAATTTCCCGACACTGGCCCAAGCTATCGCAGTGCTATCTTCCCGCAGAGCCCGGCGCAGCGCATTTTTGCCGCAGCCTTCGTCAAATCGCTGAACGCCAGCCCGTCGTTCAAAGGCCGAATTTCAACCAAGATCGAGAGCGGCGGATTTTACCCGGCTGAAGCCTATCATCAGGATTTCATGCGCAAAAATCCGAACCACGGCTATATCCAGCGCTTTGACGTCCCGCGGATCAAGAAGCTGAAGGCAGCTTACCCGGCGCTTTACCGGGATTGGTGAACGGTTGCCCACCCGGCCTTGATGGCAGCATCAAGCTTGGGATCCCAGCTGGCAAAACCGCTCTTGGCGATCAAATCGGCGGGCGGAAACATCACCGCGCTGTTGCGATAGCCGGCCGGCATGAGCGCTTTGGCCGCAAGGTTGGGCGAGGGATACAGGATCGTGTTCAGCACCCGCATCCCGGCCTGGCTTTGCAGCAGATAATCGATGAATTTGTGGGCATTGCCGGGGTTGCCCGCATGGGCCGGCACGCATAGCCCGTCGCAAGTCAGCTCGCTGCCCTCGATTGGCATGACAAACCCAAGGTCGTGATCCTCAAGCATCACTTGCGCGATGTCGCCATTGAACTCGGCGACCAGATCGACTTGCTTGTTCAGCAGCAAGTCCTGTCCATCATCGCTGTGGAAGGCCTTGATCCGGGGCAGCTGGCGCTGCGCCAGCGCGGTCAGCAGCGGCACATCTTCGAGAGTGATGACGCCCGGCGCTTTGCCCAGTGTCCGCGCAAAGATCCGGTAAAGCTCGGACGGATCGGCGGGCAGCGCGATCCGTCTGGCGAAGGCCGGATTGTCGAACAGATCGATCCAGCCCCTGGGCGGCACCGGTACTGCCGATTTGCGGTAGCCGATCCCGTACGTTTGCCAGGTGTAGGGCACCGAATATTTGAGCCCAAGATCATACGGCGGATCGGCAAACCGCGGATCGAGGTTGCGCAGTTCGGGCAGGCGCGCATGGCTGAGCGGGGCGAGCAAATGCGCCGCGACCAGCCGCTCGACCAGCTGATTGGAGGCGATCAGCACATCGGGCACGGTGGTGCCGGCTCTGAGCTGGCTAAGCAGCGCATCCTCGCTGGCGATCACGCTTAGCGATACGTCGATCCCGCTGGCTTCCTTGAAATCGTCGAGCGTGGTTTCGCCCAGATAGCTTTCCCAATTGGCAAAGTTGAGACTCGCGCCTTCACCGCAAGCAGCCAGCGGCATCAGCGTCAGCGCGATCGCGGCACTGCTCAGCCCATGCAGCGCGCGGCGGCGGGTGATTTCGGCGGGCGGTGCGGTCCAGTCCATCGCGCAAGTCTAACGGGCCGCGCCACGAATGAAAACCGCAGCGGGCGCGCTGGCTGTGGAAGCCGTTGCTGGCCAACGCGATTGCGAGCCGCGCGGCGCGATGGCATAGGCTTTGTGCAATGGATGAACCGCTGGCTACTGACGACGATCTTGATCTGTCCGCACCGCGCCGGACCAAGTTGGGCGTGGCGCTGCTGGTGATCGGCTTGCATGTGCTGCTGGCGATCGCGCTGGTGCGGGCCTTCACCCCCGATTTTGCCGCCAAAGTGGTCGATACAGTGATGGCAACCTTCAGCGTGACGGTGACCACCCCGCCGATGCCCGATCCGGTTCCACCACCCAAAGCGCCTGAGCCAGCGGGCAAGAGCGGCAACGCAGGCAAGCAAGCGGTGCCGCGCGCGGCGGTTGCCCTGCCGGCCAAGCTGCCAATCACAAAAGCGCCCGCGCCCAAGGCGTCCAGCACCGGCAGCGCCGATACTTCGGGGGCCGGAACCACGGGCAGCGGCACCGGTGCGAGCGGGCCGGGCGGCGGAACGGGCAGCGGCAATGGCGGCAATGGCCAAGGCGGCGGTGCGGTGACCAAGGCGGTCAAGACGGCCGGCGAGATCAACTCGGCGCGCGATTATCCGATTGCGACCCGCGACCTCAGGATCAATGACTTTGTGATCGTGGCGATCACGGTGGGGGCCGATGGCCGCCCCAGCGGGTGCCGGGTATCACGCCCGAGCAAGGACGCGCAGGCCAATTCCATCACCTGCCAGCTGGCGCTCAAGCGCTTTCAGTTCAAACCCGCGACCGACGCCAGCGGCAAGCCGGTCGCCTCGGTCTATGGCTGGAAGCAGTCATGGTTTTATTGACCCAGCGGCAGCGGGGTCCATAGCTGAACCGCACATTCGATCCGGAGAGAACCATGGCCACCACGCATCCCGTCCCGCCCGAATGGGCCGCGCGTGCTCACGTCGATGCGGCTGGCTATGCTGCGAAATACGCCGCCGCGCTGAATGCGCCCGAGGCGTTCTGGCGTACGGAAAGTGCCCGGATTGACTGGATCAAGCCGTGGACCAAATTGAGCAAATGTTCGTTCGATGAAGCCGACTTCGGAATCGAATGGTTCGCCGATGGCACGCTCAATGTCTCGGCCAATTGTCTTGATCGGCATCTGGCGGAGCGCGGCGAGCAAGTGGCGATCATCTGGGAAGGCGACGATGCCGCTCAGCAGCGCAAACTGACGTATCGCGAGCTGCACGAAGACGTCTGCCGGATGGCCAACGCCTTGAAGGCGCTGGGCACCAAACGCGGCGACCGCGTGACGATCTATCTGCCGATGATTCCCGAGGCGGCAATGGCAATGCTGGCCTGCACCCGGATTGGTGCGATCCATTCGATCGTCTTCGGCGGCTTCAGCCCCGAGGCGCTGGCGGGGCGGATTCAGGATTGTGATTCGAACATCGTGATCACCGCCGACGCGGGAATGCGCGGGGGCAAACTGGTGCCGCTCAAGGCCAATGTCGATGCCGCGCTGGCTCAATGCCCATCAGTCGATGCAGTGTTGGTCGTGCGCCATGTCGGCAACGACAGCGGCTTTATCGAAGGCCGCGATCATTGGTGGAACGACCTGCGCGATGCCGTTCCGGCCGACTGCCCGCCCGAAGAAATGGGCGCCGAAGACCCGCTGTTCATCCTCTACACCAGCGGCAGCACCGGCCAGCCCAAGGGCGTG
>JANMBA010000331.1:0-1594 GCA_031360105.1 Novosphingobium sp. | reverse complement strand
GCCATCAGCCGCGTGGCGCTCGGCATAGTCCATGTACCAGTCCATCGCCCCGGTGAATTCGCCCTGCGCTATGGCGCGCGCGCCCAGCCCGAGATGCAGCGGATGCTGCTCAAGCGAAGTCCCGGCCATGGCGATTATCCCATCACGAACGCGGCCAGCTTGTTGCCGTCGGGATCGCGGAAATAACCGGCGTAAAAACCGCTTTCGCCGCGCGGGCCGGGTGCGCCTTCATCGCTGCCGCCCTGTTCCAGTGCGATTGCATGGAGCCGGCCGACTTGCGCCTGATCGGCCGCCTCGAGCGCAACCATCACCCCGTTGCCGACCGTTGCCGCCTGGCCATCAAACGGGGCAGTAGCGGCAATCCCGGCGCTGCCGCCGGGCGTGCCCCAGGCAATGAAGCTGTCGAATTCCATCATTCGCCCGGTGCCCATCTCAGCGGCGATTGCATCATAAAACTTCGCGGCGCGCGGCAGGTCGTTGGTGCCGACAGTTACATACCCGATCATCGCCATTTCCCTTCGAATCGATATCAGAACATTAAAGGAACATTATCACTCCGACAAGGGCGTACAGGCGGCCTTGAGCCAGGCCAGATCGGCCCCGTCCAATTGCGGCGCCAGCACCGCTTCAACCTGAGCATGATAGCCGTTCCACCACGCCACCTCAGCGCGGGTGAGCAGGCTGTCATCGACCAGCGCCGCATCAATCGGCGCGAAAGTCAGCGTTTCAAACCCGAAGTATTCACCCTCAGCCCCGGCCAGCGCGCGCGGTTCAACCAGCACCAGATTTTCAATCCGGATGCCGTATTCCCCGGCCTTGTAATAGCCCGGTTCGTTCGACAGGATCATCCCTGCAAGCAGTTCCTGCCCTGTCCCGGCTTGGCCGCCGGCCGCTTTGGCGATCCGCTGCGGGCCTTCATGGACTGACAGAAAGCTGCCAACCCCGTGGCCGGTGCCATGCGCGTAGTCGATCCCGGCGTGCCACAAATGCATCCGTGCGAAACTATCGAGCTGGCCGCCGGTGGTGCCTTTGGGAAAAGTCGCAGTGGCGAGCGTGATGTGGCCTTTCAGCACGCGGGTGAAGCGGTCCTTGTGTTCCGCCGTCGGCAAGCCGGGCCCAACCCAGACGGTGCGGGTGATATCAGTGGTGCCATCAAGATATTGCCCGCCTGAATCGACCAGATAGACCGAATTGGGGTTGATCGGAATGTTGGAAGCCTCGTCCACTTTGTAATGCGGACTGGCGGCATGCGCGCCTGCGGCAGAGATCGTGTCGAACGACAAATCGCGCAGCAGCCCGGTGTCGGCGCGGAACGCCTGCAGCCGCGCTGCTGCGGTCAGTTCGGTCTGCGAGCCATCGGGCGCAGCCAGCGACAGCCAGTGCAGAAACCGCGCAATCGCCGCGCCATCGCGCGCCTGGGCCGCGCGCTGCCCGGCTTGTTCGACCGGGTTTTTGACGGCCTTGGCCAGCACGGTCGGGTCGGTCATGCTGACCACCTTGGCCCCAGCCTCGCCCAGCGCCGTAAATACCGCAGCGACCGAGCGTTCGGGATCGACTGCCACCCGCTTGCCGCCCAGCGCCTGCAATTGCGGGA